>JAEUQS010000211.1 GCA_016789625.1 Acidobacteriota bacterium
GCGACCGCCACCGGGACCGCGGGCGCGAACTCCCCGAACACACGGAGGTCGCGGGCCCGGAGCCCCTCCACGGTGAGCTTCAGCCGGCCGTAGCGGTCGTCCTCGTGCGGGTCGGCGCCGGCGAGGTACAACACGATATCGGGTTTCGGGAAGCGGACGCGGATCTCGTCGAGAGCGGCGTCGAGCGCCTCGAGGTATTCCGCGTCGCCGGTACCGGTGGGCAGCGCGACGTCGAGGTCGGAGACCTCCTTGCGGTAGGGAAAATTGTCCCGGCCGTGGAGCGAGCACGTGAACGCGCGCGGCTCATCGGCCAGGAGCTTCGCGGTGCCGTTCCCCTGATGCACGTCGAGATCGAGGACGAGGACGCGGCTCACCTCGCCCGCGGCGAGGAGAGCCGTCGCGGTCACGGCGAGGTCGTTGAACACGCAGTAGCCGGAGCCCGAATCGCGGTCGGCGTGGTGCGTGCCGCCCGCGAGGTTGGCCCCGAAGCCCTCGACGAGGGCCGTGCGCGCGGCCGCGAGCGTGGCGCCCACGGACGCGTGCGCGCGGGCCACGAGCGCCTCCGACCAGGGAAAGCCGAGGCGTCGGAGCTCCCTCTCCGTGAGCCGGCCCTCGACCACGCGGCTCACGTATTCGGGGGCGTGCACGCGCACGAGGTCCTCGCGGGAGGCGAGCGGCGCGTCGACGAGGTCTTCGGGGGGAACGATTCCCTCCTCGAGGAGGATCTCCTTCAGGCGCACGTACTTGCGCATCGGGAAGCGGTGTCCCTCGGGCAGGTCGAGCGGGAAGAGCGCGCTCGAGTAGGCCTTCATCGCGGAGCGAGATCCACGACGACGCGCGCGGGACCGGCCGGAACGGCGACGCCGATGAGGTGAACGGAGATCGCCTGCACGCGGGCCGGCGTTCCGTTCACCTCGGCCTTCACCGCGGACGTGTAGGACCGCGCGACGAGGAGGACGCCCGGCATCGCGCCGCTCGTCTGGGCCTCGACGAGGTCGGGCAGCTCCTTCACGAGGCGCGCGGTGGCCGCGGCGTCCGGCTCTCCCGCAGGGCTCGCCTCGAGACCGGGCGGAACCTTGCCGGCCACGATGCCGTCGGTTCTCGGGTCGAAGCCGGGCTCGAAGAAGCGGTTCACGGCCTCGTTCACCGACGCCGACGGGTGGACGCGCGAGAGCCGCCGCACCGGTGGCAGGGGGCTCTCGATGCGGTGGAGCGTCACGGGCACGCCGATCGTCGCGTCCGAAAGCACGGGCGCGAGGCCCGGCACGCCCGAGAGATCCTCGCTGGAGAGCACCCCCGTGACTCCGGCCGCCCGGAGCCAGCGGACCCGGCGGTCCCACGGCAGGAACGTGACGATGTCGCGCCCCAGACGGGTGAGCGCGGTGTAGGAGCCGTCGGGGTCTTCGTCGTACGCGTAGGAGAGGCCGAGCGGAGCGCCCGTGAGCGCCCAGCCTTGCCGTACCGCCGCCCGCGCGAGGGCCCGGGCGTCGTCCTCGGGGTACCGGCCCGAGACGCCCCGCCTTACGGCATCGAGGTCCTTGCCGATCCGCTCGAAGACGCGCCCTTCCAGCTGCCGGGCCGCGGCGACGAGCGGCGAGACCTCGTCGAACGTCTCGGCGGGAACCCGCGGAACGTGCCTCCGCCCGGCGAGGAGGAGGTCGGCCGCGAGGGTCAGGAGGAGCAGCAGCCGGCCCCGGAAGCCGGCGCGGCCGCTCTTCATCAGCACGGCCAGGAGCAGAAGCTGCGCGGCGGCGAACGCGGCCTGCAGAGAGAGCCTCGAGATCACGGGCGCCAGCACGACCCTCGGGTCGGCCGCGAACGCGGGGTCCCACAGCGAGAGCAGCAGGCGCTCGGGGAGCGTGGGCGCGACACGGAACGCGACGGCGGCCCCGCCCAGCAGGAAGGCGAGCGCGAGGAGGGCGGTGAAGACCCGCCCGCGGAAGCGGGAGAGAGAGCCGCCGAGGACCAGCCTGTCGATCGCGAGCGCGGAGAGCGCCGCGATCGCGAAGGCCGTCCACACGACCGCCTTTCCGGGAAACCGCAGGGCGTGGAGGAAGGGCAGGGCGTCGTACACGCGGCTCGCTCCCGGGATCCAGGGCGCGAGACCCACGAGCACCCCGAGGAAGCCGAGGACGAGGAAGTAGCGCCCCTCGACTCTTCGCGCCGAGAGCGCGAACACGGCGGCGAGGACGAGGGGCAGGACCCCGAACGTGAGGCAGGCCCAGTAGGGCGTGTTCCCCTGCGTCACGAAGAAGCCCCAGTAGCCGCCCGAGAGGATCCGCGTGGGATCGCCCCACACGTACGGGAAGAACGACTCCACGAACCGCACGGGGTTGAAGCCCACGCCCGCGAACTCGGCGAACGAGAACGGCCGGAGCCTTCGCGAGGACGACTCCGTGCTGCGGTAGACCTCGAGCAGCCAGGGGAGGAGGAGCAGCGCCGCGCCGAGGCCGCTCGCGAGAAAGGCCAGCGCTCCGGCCCGCGCCCGGCGGAGGCGTTCGCTCTTCTCGAGACCGTGTCCGATCGCCTCGCCCGAGACCGCGAGACCGAAGCCCATCGCGAGGACGAGGAGCGACATCATGGGCTCCCCGCCCAGCACCACGAGGGCGATCGAGGCCACGAGGCCCGTCGCGGCGACGGTGATCGCGCGCGGCCCGCGCGCCTCGCGGGCGCTCCTCGCGAAGAGCAGCAGGAACGGCGTCCAGGCGAGCACGCTCGTGGCGTTGAGGAACGCGAGCGAGGAGAGGACGAAGCCCGAGAGGCCCCACGCGAGCGCGCCGAAGAGCGCGGCCTCGGCGGACTTCACGAGCCGGCGGAAGTAGAGGAAAGCCCCGAGGAGCCCGAGGAAGACGTGGAGGAGGAGATGCCGCCCGAGGAAGCGCGGATCCTTCGGCATCGGGTAGCCGAGCACGAAGTTGGGGTTGCCCGAGTAGATCTGGCCGAAGGAGGCCTGGGGCATGAGCGCGGCGCTGCCGAGCTGCGCGGCGAGCGCGCGGGCGGGCCGCTGCGTGTGCCCGATGTCGCGGTAGCACGGAGTCTCGTGGCCCGTGAGGAGTCCGGCGTTCGTCGCGAGGAGGGCCCACGCGACGATCACCGCGGCCAGCGCGGCCGCGCGCCCGCCCTGAGGCCCCCGTCCGTCGTCCGTCACGCGAAGATCGGGTCCTTCTTCACGCCCCATTTGTGGAGCTTGAAGCGGAGCATCGTGCCGAGGATGCCGAAGCCGTAGACGCAGGACCTTGCGAAGTTGATCTCCGAGGCATCCTCGAAGTAGCGCGTCACGATGGGCACCTCGCGGATGCGCATGCCCTTCCAGATGCCCGCCGCGATGATCTCGGTGTCGAACACGAAATCGTCGGAGAACGCTTCCCGGTTCACGCTCTCGAGATAGTGCTTCGAGTAGGCCCGGAGCCCCGAGTGGTACTCGGTGAGGTACAGATAGAACGTCGCGTTCTCGATCGCGGTGAGGAAGATGTTCGCGAGGTATTTCCACTTGGGCATGCCGCCCTCGAGCGGCCGGCCGCCCAGCATGCGGCTCCCGAACATGGCGTCCTCGCGGCCCGAGGCGATGGGCTCGACGAGGTCGGGCAGGACGCTCGCGTCGTACTGGTGGTCGGGGTGCACCATGACCACGATCTCGGCTCCGCGGGCGAGCGCCTCGGCATAGCAGGTCTTCTGGTTGCCGCCGTAGCCGCGGTTGCGCGGATGCACGACCACGTGGAGGCCCGGGATGCTCCGCGCGAGCTCCACGGTGCCGTCCCGCGAGGCATCGTCGACGAGCAGGATGTCGTCGACCCAGTCCTTCGGGATCTCGTCCCAGGTTTTCAGGAGGGTCTTCTCGGCGTTGTAGGCCGGCATGACGACCGCGATCCTCTTGCCGTGCCGCATGGAGCCGGGATTATGGCGAAGGGCGCCCGAGCACCCGGAAGATGCGGAACGCGGGCACGAACCGTCCGTCGGGAAGGCGGCCTCCGGTGCGGGAGGTGAGCACCTCCTCGAGGAACGGAACCGGGCGCGGCCCAGGGCCTTCGTGGACGCGCACGGCGAACGTGAGCTCGGGCGGAATGCCGGGCCGGCCCGCCGCTCCCGCGTACAGCGGCAGCACGGTCCGCAGGTTCGCCGTGAGGAGATAGCGGCAGCGGGAGGACTCGAGGATCCGCCACGCCTCGTCGTCGGACGGCGTCGTGAAGAGCCGGCACTGGCGCCGGAACCCGTACACGTTGGGGTCCGCTGCCGAGGGCCGGAACGTGATCGCGGTGACGAAGTGGCCCGCGGCCCACGGGTTCATGACGCCGGGCACCTCGCCCGGCGCCACGCCGCCGCTCCACGGCGTGCGCGGCGGAGGGTCGAGAGCGCGCAGCCGTTCGAGGGTCGAGAGGAAGTCGCTGCCGGGCGTCCCGGCGTAGGCGTGGAAGCCGCGGAGCAGCGGCGCCCCGGGACCCACGACCAGGGCCAGCGCGGCGGCCGCGGCACAGGGAAGAGCGAGCCCGGGGCGCCGTGCGCGCCGGGCGAGCCGCACGCTCGCGCTCACGACGGCCTCGGCCAGGGCGAGGGCGGTGAAGATCACGAGGTAGTACACGCTGCGTTTCTGGAAGAGCGTGAGCGCGAGGATCGACGAGCCGAAGAGGATGGCCAGGAGGAGGGCGTGCCGTGTCGCGGGCCTTCGCGTTCGGGCCGCCCGGAGCCCCCACACGACGAGGACCGCGGGCAGGAGCAGAAAACCCGGAGACAGGCTTCTCACGGCAGCGGGGACGGAGTTCGGCCCGCCGCCGAGCAGTCGTTGCGCCTCGGCGACGAGCGGCAGGAACTCGGGAGGGTAGGAAAGGAAACCGCCGTCGGCCATCTCCTCGGCCGCGGTGGTGCCCACGACGGCGTAGCCGAAGCCGCGGACGACGCGGTCGGCCACGCGATCGGCGAACGGCGAGAGGAGGAGCGCGAGAACGAGCGCTCCCGCGAGGTTCGCGACCCGCCTTGCGGGCCGGCGTTCCCGCATCGCGGCAGCGAGCGCGAGGACGATGGTCCCCGCGCCGAGGAGCACGGGCTGGAACCAGGAGAAGGAGATGAACGTGAACGGCACGCGCTCTCCGCCGAGGGCGAGGAGCGTTCCGAGGGCCGCGACCGCGGTGGCCGAGGCCGCGAAGACACCGGCCCTCTCGCGGAGCGCGAAGAGCGCCCAGAAGAAGGCGAGCGCCGCGATGAAGACCGCGCCCTGCCACACGAGGAGCGTCGCTCCGGCGGCGGCTCCCGCGAGGCCGGCCGAGGCCACCGACCCGGCTCTCGTCGCGCGGAGAGCCGCGAGGAGCACGGCGAGGAGGGCGAGCGCCTCGAGCACGTGATGGTCCGCGTGCCCGTAGCCGCCCCACTGGAGAGCGCCCGGGAGCACGGCGTACGCGAGCCCGGCGACGAGCGCGCGCCGCCGGCCCAGGAACCCCGTGGCGAAGAGGACGAGGAGCGGCACGTGCAGCGCGCCGATCACGGCGGGCAGGAAGGCCGCGACCTCGCGCGTGTCGTCCATGCTCACGGCCCGTCCGTGGAGCGCCCGCGACGTGCCTCCCACGAGGAGATCGAAGGCCGGAGGCCAGATCCAGATGCCGCCTTCGGGGTGGTTCAGATAGGGATCGTGAACGGGCACTCTCGGGAACGACACGGCCGTCTGGTGCGAGCGCCGGAGGTGGCCGTAGCAGTCGGGATCGTTGAGGCGCGTGCCTCCCTCGCGGGCGGCGCTCCAGGGAGCGAGCCGGGCGGCGAGCCCGAGGAGGAAGAGCGCGGCGAGAGCGGCGCCGAATCGAGCCCGCACGCGTGGAGTCTAAGAGCTTGGAAGAGCTTCCCTACAATCCCCCCGCGTGACGAAGGCCGAGTCCCCGCCGGAAAAGCGGATCGCGACCGGGGTCGTCGTCCTCGCCGCCCTCGCCGGGCCGCTCCTCGCGTGGGACCACGCCCGGCTCGACAGCGCGACCATGGACGAGCCCTTCCACGCGCTCTCGTCCGCCGAGTACGCCGCGTCGGGGACCTACTTCGCGAACATCGAGCACCCGCCGCTCGCCAAGCTCCTCGCGGGCTTCTCCATGACCCTCGCCGGCGCGCGCCCGCCGAGGATCCCGCAGCCCTTCGAGATCCGCACGGCCGAGCAGCCCCGCGAGTTCCTCTACGGAAACGACATCCCGGCCCAGTCGATTCTCCGGGCCGGCCGCCTGCCGTTCGTGCTCGTCTTCGGCCTCTTCGTGCTCCTGGCCGGGGCCGTCGTCGCGCGGCTCGCGACCCCGGCGGCCGGGGCCGTGGCCGCCGTGCTCCTCGCGTTCGAGCCGACCCACGTGGCGCACGCGGGGGCGCTCCACACCGACCTCCTCGCCTCGTTCTTCTTCGTCCTCACGCTCGCGCTCTTTCTCGCGGCCCTGGCGCGCGTGAGCGCTCACCGATCCTGCTGGGCCCCGTTCGCCGCCGCGGGTCTCGCGCTCGGGCTGGCCTGCTCCGCCAAGTTCTCGTGCGTCTTCCTGGTGCCCTGCGTCGTTCTCGTGGGGCTCTTCGCCGCCTTGAAGGCGCCCGAGGGCTCACGGCGCTCCCGGGTGCTCCTCGGTCTCGGCCTTTCGCTCGGGACGTCGGTGATCGGGCTCCTCGGGCCCTATGCCCTCGCGCTCCGGAACATGACCCCTGCGGGGCAGGAAGGGGCCATCCGGCTCTTCCTCGAGGGGCGCATCGCTCCCGAGCCCACGATCGAGCGGGTGCTCTCGGTCGCCCGGGCCCTGCCGCCGCTCGGCCACTACGTGGCGGGCCTCACCGGCATCGCGCAGCAGAACGACTACGGCGGGGGCGTGAACTTCCTCTGCGGACGGCTCTCGGTGGACGGCTTCTGGAACTACTTTCTCGTCGCCTTCTTCGTGAAGAGCGCTCTGGGTGTTCTCGCGCTCCTCCTCGGCGCCCTCGTCCTGACCTTCGCCCGGCGGGGCGAGCCTTTCGATCTGCCGGTCGCGGCGCTTTCGGGCACGGCCGCGTTCCTGTTCCTGCAGGCCTCGACCGCCTCGTACAACATCGGGGTGCGGCACATCCTGCCCTCGATGGCGCTCCTCCTGCTCGCAGGCGTCGTCGTCCTCTCTCGGGCCCTGCCGCGGAGGGCCTTCCTCCTCGTCGGCGGGCTCTGCGCGCTCGTGACGATGATCGAGACGGGCCTCGTGCATCCCTTCGAGATCTCGTTCTTCAACGCGGCCGCCGGCGGGCCCGCGAACGGAGAGCGGTGGCTGAACGACTCGAACCTCGACTGGGGGCAGGATCTCCTGCGCGCGCGCAGCGAGCTCGAGCGGCGCGGGCTCACGAACGGCGTGCTCGTGGCCTACTTCGGCGGAGCGGATCCCTCGCGAGAGGTGCCCTTCGCCTGGATCTTCGAGCCGGGCCGTCCCGCCTTCCCGCCCGGAACCTACGCCGTCTCCTCGTTCCTCGAGCACGTCGGCCCCGCCCTCCTCGTGCGGCTTTCGCGCGAGAGGGACGCGCAGGGGCTCGCGCAGCTCCTCGACGTCCTCCGTCGCCGCGGGCAGCGGATCGGGCGCGTGGGATACTCGATTCATCTCTACCGTGTCGCGCCAGAAGGGGCCCCACCCCAGGCCGGCCCGCCGCCTGCAGGAGTTCCCTAGGCCCTTATGAAGCTGTCCGTCGTCATGCCCGCCTACAACGAGAAGCGGACGATCCGGGAGATCGTCGCGCGGGTTCTCGCCGTGGACCTCGGAGACATCGAGAAAGAGCTCGTCATCGTGGACGACGGCTCCCGGGATGGGACCCGCGAGATCCTGAAGGAGCTCGACGGCAAGGACGGCGTCAAGGTCATCTACCAGCCCCGCAACATGGGGAAGGGCGCCGCGGTCTGGACCGGGATGCGGGCCTCCTCGGGCGACGTCGTCGTCGTGCAGGACGCCGACCTCGAGTACGACCCCGAGGAGTACGCGGTGCTCCTGGGGCCGATCCTCGCGGGCAACGCCGACGTCGTCTACGGCTCCCGGTTCCTGGGCTCGCCCGCGGGACACCGCGTTCTCTATTTCTGGCACACGGTGGGCAACAAGCTCCTCACGCTCATGTCGAACGCGTTCACGAACCTGAACCTCACCGACATGGAGACCTGCTACAAGGTCCTCACGCGCGACGTCGTGAACCGGCTGGATCTCCAGTCGGAGCGGTTCGGCATCGAGCCCGAGATCACGTGCAAGGTCTCGCGCATGCGGGCGCGCATCTTCGAGGTGCCCATCTCGTACAACGGGCGCACGTACGAGGAAGGCAAGAAGATCGGCCTCAAGGACGCGTTCCAGGCCGTCTGGATCATCCTCAGGTACTTCCGCTGGGAGGCGCCTCCGGGCGACGTCGGCGCGATCACGCTCCGGCGCATGTCGGCCCTCGCCCCCTACAACGCCTGGCTCCACGACCGGTTCGACGCCGCCCTCGGCTCGCGCGTCCTCGAGGTCGGCTCGGGGGTGGGCAACCAGACCCGCTTCTTCATCGACAAGGAGCGGGTCGTGGCCTCGGACATCGAGCCCCACTACGTGACCGAGCTGACGGGAAAGTTCGGCAACCGGAGCAACGTCCGCATCGCGAGCTTCCGGTTCCCGCTCTCGCCGGAGGCCCGCGAGGACCTGCTGAGCGAGAAGATCGACACCATCGTCTGCCTCAACGTGCTCGAGCACATCGAGGACGACAAGGGAACCCTGGCAGACTTCGCGAGCGTGCTCCCGAAAGGCGGCCGCCTCGCGCTCATCGTGCCGGCGCTGAAGGCCCTGTACGGCACGCTCGACGAGCACCTCCTCCATTTCCGCCGCTACGAGGCGGAGGACCTCCGCGAGCTGGTCACGAAGGCGGGCTTCGAGATCGACGAGCTGCGCTACCTGAACCGGCCCGGCGTCTTCGGCTGGTGGCTCAACTCGAGGGTCCTCAAGAGGCGCGTGCTGCCCAAGCAGCAGCTCAAGGCCTTCAAGCTCCTCCTTCCGGTCCTGAGGCTCGAGGATAAGAAGTCTCCGTCGTTCGGGATGTCGCTCCTGGTGCTCGCCCGCAAGGCGTGACCCGGCGCTCGCCATGACGACCGAGCGGCGTGGCACCCTCCTCTCGCTCGGCGCCGTGCTCTCCCTCTTCGCCCTCCGGTTCCACGAGTTCCTCACGGGCGCGGTGCTGTCTTTCCGCGACGCCGGGTTCTTCTTCGCTCCCTGGCGCTCGGTGCTCGCCCACGTGCTGCGCGCCGGGGATTTCCCGTACTGGAACGACTTCTTCTCCGGAGGTCGCGCGCTCGCCGCGAACCCGAACGCGGCCGTGTTCTGGCCCCTGTCGCCGCTCGTCCTCGTGGCCTCGCCCACCCTCCTCACGTTCGCGAACGCGGCGCTCACGCTCGCGCTCTTCGTGATCGCTCTCCGGATGCTCGGGCTCTCGGCCGTCGCCAGCGCCGCGGGCGGCACCGTGCTCCTTTTCTCCGGCGTCTTCCAGTCGGTCCCGCAGTATTTCGGCCTCTGTGCCGCGCTCGCGCCGCTGCCCCTCGCGCTGGTGCTCTTCGCGCGGGGGACCCGTCCGGGGATCGCCGGATCGGGGCTCCTTCTCGGGCTGTCGTTCCTCGGCGGCGAGCCCGTCGTGACGGCGATCGGCGGGGCGGCTCTCGTCGTGGTCTCCGGGTTCCTCGCGCTCTCGGAGAAGAGCGCGAGGCCTCTCGGCAACGCGTTCGTCGCCGGTGTCCTGGCTCTCGCGGCGGCCGGCATCCAGCTTCTGCCCGCCGCCGGCGAGCTGGCCCGCTCGTCGCGCGGACAGGGCCTCGACCCCCGCCACGGCGCGCTCTTCTGGTCGGTCGCGCCCGGGCGCCTGCTCACCCTGATCGAGCCGCGCCTCGTGGGGGATCCTCTCGCCGAAGAGGACGCCGCCTACTGGGGGGCCGCGACGTTCGACGCGGGAAACCCCTATTTCCTCGATCTCGCCCTGGGCTGCATTCCGCTCGCGCTCGCCGCCGCGGCGACGGTCACGCGCGCGGGCCGGGCCGCGCTCGCGCTCGCGGCCGTGGGCGCTCTCTTCGCGACGGGGCGGTACTTTCCGCCCGCCGGCGCGCTCCTCGGCGCGTTGCCGGTGTTTCGATACCCCGAGAAGTGGTGGCTCCTCACGACGTTCGCGCTCGCGGCCGCGGCGGCCGTGGGCTGGGACGCGTGCCGGAGCGATCCCCGGGCGCGAGGCCGGGCCACCCGAAGCGCGTGGGCCCTCGCTCTCGCCTCTCTCGTCCTCGCGGCGCTCTCGAGGCTGTTTCCGGGCGCGCTCTCCGGGCTGCTCGAGGCGTTCGCGCTGAGCGGCGGAGCGATCGCTCCCGGGCTGCTCGGGGCGCTCACGGGGCCGCTCCTCGCCTCGGCCGCCGGTCTCGCGCTGCTCGCGCTCCTCGCGCGGAAAGAGCGCGTGCCGCCGCGCCTCCTGGCGTTCCTCTGCGCCGCGTTCTTCCTTCTGGACGCGACGCGGCGCGTCGTGGGCTCTCTGCCGGCCGGCGGGCCCGAGCGCCACACGAGCGTTCCCGGCGGGGTCGCCGCCGTGCTCCGCGAAGCGCGGGGCGGCCGCTTCTTCGACGATGGCGCGTCCGACCCGGCCACCGTGCGGGCGCGGCTCGAGGAGCAATCGGGCTACGACCCGCTCTTTCCCGAGACGGGGGCGATCTTCGGCGTGCGCTACGCGGGGGAGAACGACGTGGACCGCATGGCGCCGGCCCACGCCCAGGCGTTCGCCGTGGAGCTCGCGCGGCTTCCCTGGGGCGAGGAGAAGGCCCGGCGTCTCGAGCGGGCCGGGGTCACGCTCGTGAGGACGCGCGCTCCCTTGCCCGACCCGGCGGGAACCGAGGCCCTGGGCCGGCTCGGGGGGGATCGGCTCGTGCGTCTCGCCGGAGCCCGGGAGGAAGTCGCCCTCACGGGAGGCTCCGGGGCGGGCTCGATCACCCTCGTCGAGAGGAGATCCCACCGCCTCGTCGTCGACGCCGAGGTCGCCGACGCCACGTCCCTTCTCGTTCTCCGAACCTACGATCCCCATTGGACGGCGCGGACCGGCGGCCGGCCGCTCGCCGTGAGGAAGAGCGCCGACGGCTTTCTCGAGGTGGCCGTTCCCGCCGGCCGGGCGCGCGTCGAGCTCGTTTACGAAAACCCCTGGTTCCTCCGGGGGCTCGCGCTGACGCTCACGGGCCTCCTCGCAGCGGTGGCCATTGCACGGCAGACCCGGCTCTCTCATCATCCGCGGGCTTGAGTCGAACCGAATCATGAGGCTCTCCCGAAACGCCCGGCGAAGGCTCGCGCTCTACGGCTCGGCCCTCGGGGTCCTCGCGGTGGTCGGCCTCATCCTCGTCACGGCGCCCGAAGGAGAGCACGTCCACGTCCGCACGTTCGACGTGAGCGCCTCGCGCCAGCACGAGGCGACGCGGATGCTCCGGGATCTGGTGCGCTTCGACACCACGAACCCCCCGGGAGGAACGCGCGGGATCACGACGTATCTGGGCAATGCCTTCGCGTGCGAGGGCATCCCGTTCGAGATCGTGGGAGACGATCCCGAGCGGCCCATCATCGTCGCGCGGCTCGAGGGGATGAAGCGCGGTGACGGCCTCCTGCTTCTGAACCATCTCGACGTCGTGCCCGCCGGGGACCTCACCAAGTGGAGGAAGCCGCCGTTCGCCGCCGAGTTCGGAGACGGGGTCGACAGCCACTACCTCATCGGCCGCGGCACGCTGGACATGAAGGGCCAGGCCGTGGCGTCGTTCTTCGCGATGGCGGCCCTCCGCAGGGCCGGCATCCGGCCGCTACGCGACATCGTGTTCGTGGGCGAGCCCATGGAGGAGACCTACGAACCCATGAGGGGTATCGGCTGGGTGCTGAAGAACCGGCCCGACCTCCTCGAGGGGGTCACGGACGCGCTCAACGAAGCCGGCGTGAACGAGGTCGTGGGGGACTCCATCGCGAGATACGGCATCGAGGTGATGCAGAAGGCCGTGCTCATCTGGAAGGTGAAGGCGAAGACCCGCGAGCAGCTCGACGCTCTGCGCGTCTTCCTCGAGGCCCGCAATGCCGAGCAGCGGTGGTCGCTGGACCCCCTGGCCGCGGACTTCCTCCGCTTCCTCGCGCCGTCCCGCGCGGACACGATCGGGAAGTACCTCGCCGATCCCGAGGCGGCCTTTCGGTCGGAGTTCTTCCGAAAGACGGCGCCCGACGTCTACATCGCTCTCCTCAAGGATCAGGTGTACGCGACCGCGATCGCCGAGGAGCCGGGCGGCGGGTTCTCGACCCAGGTCGTGGTGACCCTGCTGCCCGGGACCCCGGTGCTCGGCATGAAAGCCAAAGGAGAGGCCTGGTTCCGGGATCACGGCGTGACCTCGGAGATCACGATGCAGACGCCCGACTGCTTCTCCAGCCCGCAGTCGGGGCGCGCCTGGGAGGTCCTGAACGAGGTGCTCGCTCAGGATCCCGTGGAGAAGGCCCCGGTGGGCGTCTACGTGCTCTCCGGGTACTTCAGCCACTCCTCGTACGTGCGGGCCCAGGGCATCCGGACGTACGGGGTCTCGCCGTTCAACATCAATTTCAACGACGCACAGACCGTGCATCGCGAAGGGGAGCGCATCCACGTGGGGCTCTTCCTCGAGGGCGTCGCGCGGTACGAACGCATCGTCAAGGAATACGCCACGCGGCCTTGAGCGCGCGTGCGACGAGGAGGATTCCATGGCCGAGGTGAGCCTCTACTACCAGCGCCCGGGGTGAACGAGCTGCAAACGCACCCGTGAGGTGCTGACGCAGACCTCCGCGACGGTCGCGGTGGAACGTTCCTCGAAGTCGAAGCCCCTCTCGGACGCCGAAGCGCAGGCGCTTCTCTCGAGCGTCTCGGAGGTCGTTCTCTCGCGCGGGAAGAAGTCCGTGACCCAGCCCGCGAAGGACACCTCGCTCGAGGATCTCCGGGGTCCCACCGGCGGGTTCCGCGCGCCGATGCTGAAGATCGGCCGGCGGCTCTACGTGGGCTTTCACGAGGAGACCCTGAGGGGGGCGCTGGCCGTCTGACCTTTCCCCCACCGACCTGCGAGAATCTCGGGTACCACATGAACAGCCTCGCCCTCGAGGGCTTTCTCGACACCCTCCTCCAGTCCTTCGAGAACTGCCGTCCGGCGCTGAAGGACGGCGCGAGCGAGGCGGAGGTGGAGAGCTATTTCCTCGAGGTCTACGAGAAGGAGACGGCCCGCCTCCGGGACATCCTGCGCGTCTCGGAGGCGCACCTCACCCCGGAGGCCCGGGCCGAATACCTCATGAAGGTCGACGATCTCGTGAGAAAGGTCGTGGTACCGGCCTACGCGCGGCTCGCTCGCGACTTCACGCGCCGGGAGCGGAACGCGTTCTACGTCGTGAACGATCCGCTCCACGGGCTCGAGCGCCTGGGCCTCGCGGCCCTCGGGATCCTGCTCGGCGTGATCTCGATCCGAGCGCCGTTCATCCCCATCTGGGCCAAGGAGTGGGTGCTCGTGTTCGGGCTCGGGGGGCTTCTCATGCCCGACCTCCGCGCCTGGCTCGCGAACCGCAGCTACGAGGGCCAGCTGAACGGGCTCGTGAAGCGGGCCGACCAGGAAGTTCTCCGCATCGCCGAGTCGTACCTCACGAGCGGAGCGTCCCTCGCGGAGCGCGAGGCCAAAGCAGCTGCGGCAGCTGCCGCAGCCAGCTCGGCGTCGCGCCTCACAGCCGAAGAGAAAGGCTCGTCACATGGTTGAGTCACATGGTTGAGATCGCAGGCAAAGGCGAAGCGCTGCGCGCGGTCTTCTCGAAGCTCCGGAAGTCGGTGGTGCTCTTCGTCCTCCTCTTCCTGTTCGTCGTGGTCTTCTACGGCTCCTGCACCACGAAGGTGGCCCCGAACGAGTGGGGCGTCGAGCAGAAGAAATTCGGCATGAAGACCGGCATCGTCGACAAGGCCTACGGTCCCGGTCTCTACTTCGTGGGCTTCGGCGCCACGATGCGCACGTTCCCCCGGGAGATCCACGTGCTCGAGGCCTCGAACGATCGCGTCGCGACCGTGGGGAAGGCTCAGACCGATGGCCAGCGCGAGGCGCTCGAGGGGTACTACGACAAGCGCGACCGCATGCTGGGCCGGGCGACGCACCGCGTCGTGGACGCCCTGAACGTGCAGACCTCGGACGGCTACGCCGTGACATGCGACGTCACGCTCCTTTACTCCATCACCGACCCGGTGAAGATCGCCAAGGACTTCGGCTGGGGCTCGGCCTACGTCGACTCCTACGCCCTCAACACGTTCCGCAACGGCGTTCTCGCGACGCTCGGCAAGATGAACGCCGAGCAGTTCTACGACGAGGAGGTCCGCATCGCGGCCGTGAAGGACGCCGAGACGACGATCCGTGAGCGGTTCGCCTCGCGCGGCTTCAAGGTCGAGAAGCTCCTTCTGCGCAACTACGAGTACGCGGAGAACTACGAGAAATCGCTCCACGACAAGAAGGTCGCCGTCCAGCTCACCGAGAAGAACCGCAAGGAAGGTCTCGTGAACGAGGAGAAGGCGCAGCTCCAGCAGATCGAGTCGAAGGGCGATGCCGCCATCGCGATCGCCGAGTCCGAGGTGAACGCCCGCATCTCCAAGGTGGAGGCCGAGGCCAAGCTCTACGCCTCGGAGATCCGAGCCAAGGGCGACAAGGAAGTGAACATCGCCGAGGCCGAGGCCAAGCGGCTCAAGAGCGAGGCGCTCAACTCCGCGGGCGGACGCTACGTCGTCGCGCTCGAGACGATGAAGATGTTCGAGAACATCGACGGCGCGGTGATGACGCCCGAGCAGTACATCCAGTTCATCAGGAACGCCTGGGCCGTCATCGGCGTGAACCCCGGCAACGCGGCCCCGGCCGTGCCGGCCGCCGGAGGTGGCAAGTGAGGGCGTCCGTGAAGAAGGGCATCGCGCTCGCGACCGTCGTACTGCTCGTTCTCCCCGCGGCGGGCTGCGGCACCACGAGCAGCACCGAGGTGGGCGTCCGCACGTCGCTCTTCGGCATCTTCGAGAAGCGGGGCGCGCAGGAGGTCTACCAGCCGGGCGGCGTGTACTTCTTCCTGCCGTTCGTCAACTCCTGGACGACGCTTCCCACGAACCAGCAGAACCTGCTGATGACCCTGAACTCGCGCGAAGGGGACCTCCCCGTGCGCGACGACATCACGTTCAAGACCAAGGACGGCAACAACGTCTACATCGACGTCAACGTGATGTGGCGGATCGACCAGACGAAGGCCGGCTTCCTCGTCTCCAACGTGGGACAGACGGTCGAGGAGATCCGCGAGCGCATCGTGCGGCCTCTCTCGCGCTCGGTGATCCGCGACATCTTCAACGAGATCACGTCGGAGGAGTACTACCAGGTCGCCATCAAGAACAAGATGGCCGACAAGGCCCGCGAGGCGCTCGCCAAGGAGCTCGGCGCGTTCGGTGTGCTGATCGACATGCTGCAGGTGCAGCAGCACCGGTTCGATCAGGAGTACCAGGCGGCCATCAACGCGCAGAAGCAGGCCGAGGCCGACGCTCAGACTCTGCAGGAGCAGCAGAAGAACATCGTCGTGAAGAAGCAGAGCGAGCTCGAGGCCCGGCGCTCGGAGTGGAACCAGTCGCTCGAGCAGGCCAACGGGCGCGCGGGGCAGATTCGCAACGAGGCCGACGGCTACTACCAGGTGAAGACCAACGAGGCCAAGGCCAAGATCGCGGTCGCGCAGGCCGAGGCGGAGGGCATTCGCAAGGAGGCGGACGCGCTCGGCAAGCTGGGCGGCGACGCCTACGTGAAGATGCAGGTCGCGAAGATCTTCGCCTCCAAGAAGGTCATCATCGTGCCCGGCGCGAACGTCTCCTCGATGGACGTGAACCGCATGGTCGACTTCCTCATGAACCGGGCCGTCTCGCGTCCCGCCGCACCGGCGCCGGCTCCGAGGCCAGAGCCGACGGCCGTTCCCGCTCCCGCGAGCAACTAGCGCGCCGGAGGCGTTCCCCGGCCCGGAGGGCTGAAGAAAATCAGCCCAGGTAGTCCTTCGCGACGCTCCTCACCGCCCGGTTCGCGAGCACGTGGAACTTGCGCAGCCGGGCGATCGTGGGCGGCGAGAGGCTGCCGATGGGGACGTGGACGATCTTCTTGCCGAGCCGCGCCGCGTAGTGCCGGAAGACCGGCCGGGGCGGCTCCTTGGCCACGTGCACCACGCGCGGCTCGAGCGCGTAGTCGAGCGCGGCCGCGAGGAGCACCTCGCGCGGGTGCTCGAGGTTGCGGTAGTCGGGATCGTGGAAGACGTCGTACAGGCGGCCCGGCGGGAACGTCATGAGGAAGCCGCCGTACTCGCAGCGCGAGATACCCGGGCCGTCGAACGTCTCGCCGAGCGGCGTCGCGTAGAACGCCATGTCGCTCTCCTGCCCGTGCTCGCCCGTCCACGTGGTGCGCCAGGGATAAGCCGACTCGTCCTCGTCGAAGATCACGACGACGGAGCTCGTCCCGCCGCGCGACCGGCGTTCCTCGTACACCCAGAGGCGCCCCTCGTGGAGGCGGCGCATCGTCTCCTTGACGTCGATGCCGTCGAGGAGGCTGCCCGTGAGCGGGGACACGCGCCGCGTCTCCTCGTTCACCATGCGGGTCGCCTTCTCGCGCAGGTGGTTTCCGAAGCGCTCGATGGCGAGGTCTTCCGGCGGATAGCTGCAGATGCCGTTGCCGAACGGCACCTTCTTCCAGTCGCCGGGCTTCTTTTCCTTGGGCCGGTTGCGAATGGGCAGCCGGCGCAGCGCGTCGCCCTTGCCGGGAAAACGGCGCTGGAACCGGACTTTCCGGCCCTCCAGGAAGACGTCGTCGCCCGAGAGCGTGATCTCGGGCAGCGAGTGCGTGGTGTCGGGCCAGGGCCAGGTGGCGGCGAGATCGAAGACGTGCCACGCGAAGTCGTCGTCCACCGTGCCGCGCGCGGCGACGATGAGGTCGTAGAAGCTGGGCGTGAGGACGCCCTGCACGAACGCCAGGTTCCGCGAGAACTTGCGGAGAGCCTGGAGCGCGGTGCGGGAGACCTCGGCCTTCTGGTCCTTCTCGTAGCGCTCCGCGGCCTCTTTGAGAAGCCGGTCCAGGACCCGCTGGGTATCCGTTCCGGAATCGAACCCGAACGCCCCGCCGCTCTGCCGCGCGCGCTCGTAGGACGCCGAGACGTACGGCATCTCGCTCATGACCTCGCGCGACGACGCGTGCGCGAGAGACAGGATCCGAACGCCCTCCCGGGAGACGCGGCCGAACGGCTGCGCGAGCGGCTCTTCGAGGGCGGCGAGGATGCCCTGGACGTGCGCCGCGCCGCCGATCCAGAGGACGGGCCTGCCGGCCTTCGCGAGCTCGGTGAGGTGGAACGCCATGGCCCGATCCCGCGCCAGATCGCGCGCGTCGGTGCTCGCGGGGTACGCGTCTACGAGCGCGGAGACGTAGTCGCCGGGCCGGAGGCGCGTGAGCGCGTAGGCGTCCGGCGCCGGGGTGCGGACGAGCGGATACGTGCCGTCGTCGCGGTCCACGAACGCCACGGGGATGCCGTTCTCGAGCGCGAGCCGCGCGCCCTCGACCATGGCCTCGTGCGGTTCCACGACGAGGTAGACCGTCTCGTCGCCGTCGGGGTAGAGCACCACAGAGAGGAGCGGCAGCCGCGTCACGGCGCGGAGGAACGCCGTCTCCAGCGTGCGCGGCAGCTCGAGCGCGACCACCGCGGGGCGGATCGCATAGAACGCGCGCCGTACCAGAACGGCGAACTCCACCGTCTGATGCAGCGTCGGCAGGAGGTGGATTCCCGATCCGGCGTCGACGATCCCGGTGTCGGGGTGGGGCGCGTTCACCGTTCTAGGTCCGGCGCGGTCCCGCGGGTTTCTTCGGCGGCGCGCCGTCCACGGGCGGGGCGAAGCGCAGCGCCTCCTCGCCGAGCACGGCCTTCACGGATTCGCGCAGCCGGTCTTCCTGGGAGACCGCAGGTGCGAAGCCCCGAAGGGGCGGAGCCTCACCCGCCTCAGGCCCTGTGTGCTTCGGGTCCATCGCCATGCGCTTCAGCGCGTAGCGCGCGATGTTGATGCCGTCCCGCACGGTGTGGACCTCGTCGGCCTCGTGAGACCTGCGTAGGAAGCCCGTCACCCAGCGGAGGAGGTCGTCCGGCGCGAACGGCAGGTTCTCCGCGAGGATCGCGAGCTCCTCTTCCTCTTCGGGGAAGTCCACGACGATCGTGGGCGTGAGCCGCGAGTGGATGTACTCGGGCAGCTCGAACGTCGACGCGTCATCGTTCATCGTCGTCACGAACCGGAATCCGGGGTGGGCCTTCACTTTCAGGCCGGCCACGATCGACTCGATCGTGCGGCGCGCGTCGAGGAGCGGGGCGAGCGAGGCCCAGGACTTCTCGCTCATGCGGTTCCCCTCGTCGAGGATCGCGACGCCGCCTTTCAGCATCGCGGTGACGAGGCTCGAGGCCACGTAGCGGATGCGCCCCTCGCCCGCGACGACGGGCGTGATGAGGAGATCCTCGGGGCGTGTGTCCAGCGTCGCCTGGAAGATGTAGGCCGTCTTGCCGAGCCGGCGCGCGGCTTCCCAGGCGAGCGTGGTCTTGCCGACGCCGGGCTTTCCCACGAGGCGCGGGTTGAGCGGCAGGTCGCGCGGCTCGATGACGAGCCAGGCGGCGAGGAGCTGGTCGACCAGCTCGGCGCGCCCGGTCCACTTGAGGTCCAGGTCGTCGGGGTGGGCGAGGGCGACGTCGATTCCTTCGAGGCGAACGGTTTCCATCGAGGGGATTGTGCGTCGAGGCTCATCCGGATGCGCCGGGGCGGCGTAGAGAAAGCCAGAACCGGTTACCGGTTCACAGCATTCGTCCCATACGAACAAGGAGCTCACATGAAGAAGTTTCTCTCCGCCGCCCTCGTGGCCGGCCTCGTCACCGTCTCGGGCGCCGCCCTCGCCGGCTCTCACAGCGAGAAGAAGGCGGACGCCAAGGACATCGTCGACACGGCCGTGGCCGCGGGCAGCTTCAAGACGCTCGCCGCCGCGCTCCAGGCCGCCGGCCTCGTGGACACGCTGAAGGGCAAGGGCCCCTTCACGGTGTTCGCGCCCACCGACGAAGCGTTCGCGAAGATCCCGAAGGCCGACCTCGACAAGCTCCTCGCCGACAAGGCGAAGCTCACGAAGGTCCTCACGTATCACGTCGTCGCCGGCAACGTGATGGCGGCCGACGTCCTCAAGATGAACGGCAAGGGCGCCAAGACGGTCGAAGGCTCCGAGGTGAAGATCACCGTCAAGGGCACCGAGGTGATGGTCGACGGCGCCAAGGTCGTCAAGACCGACATCAAGGCCTCGAACGGCGTCATCCACGTCATCGACTCGGTGATCATGCCGAAGATGTAGATCTGTCCCGGACAGACTCAGGGACGGCGGGGCACAGTCCCCGCCTTTTTTCGTTCAGGCAGCCACTGTGAGCGCCC
>JAEUQS010000237.1 GCA_016789625.1 Acidobacteriota bacterium
ATGGCAGCCCGGCGCGGTCGAGCCGTGACTGCACCTCGGCGAGGGCGTTCGCGGCTGCGTCGCGGACAGAAGGACGGACGTTTCCGTCGGCGGCGATCTGGGCCGCGCCGTCGAGCAGGGTCCGCCGTTCGGCAGTCGCGAAGTAGGGCGACTTGCCGAGCTCGAAACGGCGGCGCGCGGCGCCCGCTTCGGACATTTCGCCCGCGGCGCTCGACCACTCCGGCACCGCGAGCGTCTGGAGCGTTGGGTGCGTGCGCACGCCCGGAAAACGGGCGACGGCTCCCTCCAGGGGCACGCCAGGCACCGCGGCCGCGAGCACGCCGAGAACGAGCCACAGCAGGAGAGGCGCGCGGAGAGCGAGCCGGCCGGTCAGCACGGGCCTAGGGTACCAGCTCAGGCCGGCGGCTTCTCGGGATCCGGAGCGGTGACCGGCGGAGGCGGAACCGAGGGCTCCGGAACGCTGGCCGGAGCAGGAGGAGCAGCAGGCTGGGTCGCAGTTGCCGTGGGCGCCGCGGGCGCGGTGACGGGCGCGGTGTCGAGCCGGGGCCTCGGCACCTCGACCGTGGGCATCTCCGACCGCTCGAGCGCCGCGGCCTCCGCGGCCATCTGCTCGGGGGCGCGCAGCGAGATGGTCGTCGACGTATCACGGCTCAGGCGGTGCGGCACGATGGAGGGATCGGTGGGCCGGTCCGCCGGATCGCCGATGCCGTCGTGGACCACCTCGACGACGATCGCGGTCACGTTGTCGATGCCGCCGTGCTCGTTGGCAAGGTCGATGAGGCCGTGAACGGCCGTGTCGAGGACGTTGGGATTCTTGAGGAGCTCGACGATCTCTTCGTCGGAGATCATCCCGGTGAGCCCGTCGGAGCAGAGGAGGAACCGGTCGCCCGTGGTGATGGGAACCTCGATGAGGTCCACGGCCACGTGAGGAGCCCCGCCGAGAGCCCGCGTGACGACGTTCTTCAGCGGATGGGTCTTCGCCTCGTCTTCCGAGAGGATTCCGGCGTTGACCTGCTCCTGGACCCAGGAGTGATCGTCCGTGAGGCGCTTGAGCTCGCCCCCGCGATAGAGGTAGGCGCGACTGTCGCCCACGTGGACGAGGGTGGCGCGGTCGGCGTCGAACAAGGCCGCGACGACGGTGGTCCCCATGCCCTTCAGCTCGGGCCGGTTCTGCACGGCGCGCATGACCTTCTCGTTCGCCTTCTCGACGGCCGTCGTGAGACGGTTGCCTTCGAGGGAATAGCGGTTGTTGAAGCCGAACGGCCAGGTGTTCTCGTGTTCGTCTTCGGTGCCGGCGATGAACTCCTGGATCGACTCGACCGTGATCCTCGAAGCCACCTCTCCGGCCGCATGGCCGCCCATGCCGTCGGCCACGACGAACAGCCCACGCTCCGCATCGAGCAGATAGGCGTCTTCGTTGTGGCGCCTCTTGCGACCGACGTCGGTGAGCCCGAAGGCCGTCAGCGTGAGACCCAAGGCCCCTCCTCGGTACGCATGTTCACGTCAGCCCTTCCGCCCGAAGAAGCCTCGGACGCCGCTGCTCTTCGGCTCGGCGGCAACCCGGATCTCTCCGAGAATCCGCTGGGCCTCTGCGTCGTCGGGCAACCACTTGAGCGCTTCCTCGAGATGCCGTTCGGCCTTTGAGTTGATGCCGGCCATATGGTAGAGCTTGCCGGCGTCCCGGTAGAAAATCCCGTTGTTCGAGTCCAGTTTCAGAGCGGCCTCGATGGCCTCGACGCCGCGGCGCGTCTGGCCCTTCACCTTCATGCACGCGAGAGCCAGATAGTGATGGGCCTTCGCGTCCTTTGCATTGTGCTTCACCGACATGTCGAAGAGCTGGACCGCCTGGAGATAGTCGGCGTCCTTGAACGCCTTGACACCCTTGGCGAGGTAGACCTTCGCGACCGCGGAGGGATCGTGTCCGCCCGGATCGCTGCCCTTCGTCAGGTCGAAATCGTGCGCCTTGCGCTTCTGTTCGTTCGTGAGGACGTTCACGGCCTCGGTGAGGAGCTGGAAGCGCTTCTCCGCCTCGGCCTTCCTCCCGGGCTCTGTGAACCGGTCCGGGTGGCTCTCGCGCGCGAGAACGCGAAATTTTTCCCGGATCACGTTCTCGGTCGCATCCCGCGAGACCCCGAGAACCTCGTAGTAGTTCGTCAACGCCTAACCTCTTCGGGAGACAGCGAGTTCCCGCGAACCCGCCTCGCCCACTCCCTTTGCTTCGTCCTGCGATTCTCACACACGCGGGAAAACCAACTCAAGAGGGCTGTCTCCGGATGAGCTCGCGTCGCGCCGAGAGTCTCACCGCTTCGGGAACGTTCTTGTCGGTCGTGAGGAGCTTCATGTCGCGCACCGTGAGGCGCAGCACCAGAGGGAGGGTCACGTCGATCGGCGCCCGAGGATTCTTCACGATGGCGGCCATGACCGCGTAGTTTCGCATCCACTCCTTTCGGAAGGAGATCCCGCGGAGCACGTCCTCGGAGACGTTCTTCATGTTCGCGATCGCTTCGGCGTCGGCTTCGCGCGTCTTCGGCGACTTGAGAACTGCGGTCGAGACCAGACGGTTGCGATCGCGGATGAGGAACATGCGCTCCTCCTTGTTGCCGCGATACGCGAGCCGGATCTTGGCCGCCACGTTCATCGTCGAGACCCGGGAGAGAAGGCTGCGGGACGCGGTGTCCTCTGCGCTCTCGTCGACCTCCGTCTTCTGCCAGGAGGCCGTCTGCTGGGCTTCCCCCTCGGCGGGAGCCTGGGCCGCGGCGTCGGCCTCGTCCTCTTCGGGCTCGTCGCGGAGCTTCTTGATGAAGAACTCCTCGAGGAACTCGTCTGCGCGCCGGCGGATGTCGGTGGAGATCTGCGGGTTCTCGAAGAGCCTCTCGACGATGACGGGCGCTGCGAGGAGCCGGGCCTGGTTCGTGACCAGGATGTCCTGAAGCGCCGGGCCGATTCGCTCGGCGAGCCAGCCGAGGGTTTCGTCGCTCACACCCCGGTGCCGGATGAGCGGCTCGAGCACTTTGTCTTCCGTGGTGCGGCGGGCGATCGCGTCGATCTGCTCGGCGCGGACGCCGTCGCTCGCGAGGGCGGCCTGGAGCGCCGCCGGATCGAATCCGCGGAACGTCTCCTCCGCGAGAGGTCCGAGCTCGGGATCCTGAAGGCTCAGGATCGAACCGATCGCTCGCACGAGCTCGCCCGGGGGGAGCGGCACGAATCCGCGGGCCGCGAACTCGAGGATGCGGCGCGGGGCCTGACCCGTCTCGATCGATTCGAGAAGCTCGACTTCCGGTGTTTCCGCCATGCAGGCGGGAGTTTACGTCGAGGGGTCCGGGGATCGAGAAACCCCAGGATCACTGGCGCCGGGGGGTCTGGGGGGATCGAGAAACCCCCAGGATCACTTCAGATCACACGTCGGGCGCGGCTGTCTCCGGTGGGGGGTCTGGGGGGATCGAGAAACCCCCAGGATCACTTCAGATCACTACAGCGAACTGACGACGAAGTTCCTCACGACCTGGCCCTGGCCTCCGATCGAAGCGATCGCGCGGCCGTCGACGGCCACGTCCACTCCCCCGGCATTTCCCAGCGTCAGCGTGAAGCGACCGGCCCCGGAGAACGTGCGTGACTCGCCTCTCTTGAAGAGCTGCGCGGCCACCACACGGCCTTCGACCGCGACCTCGGTCCAGCAGTCGTCCTTGAACGTGAGCGTCAAGGTGCGCTGGCCTCCGGAAACCTCCGCCGACACGGGCGACGCGGCCGTCAGGGCCGTTCCGGCCGCACCCGACGCTTCGCCCTCGAAGCGGGCGGGCACGGGTTCGGGCACCACGGCGTCGGCGGGAAGGGCGACGGTCGCGGCCGCGACTGAAGGCGGCAGCGCGAGGGACTCGGGCCCCGTCGTCGCCGGGTCCGCCGCAGGCGCAGGAGCGGCGATGGGCTTCTCGGCCGATCGCGACTTCATGACGGCCGCAACGCCCGTCACGAGCGCGAGCGTCGCCGCGACTCCGACGCCGATGACCGTCGAGGTCGCCGAGACGGGTCTCTTCGAGCGCAGCCCCGGATGCGTTCCGGACGCCGGGCCGGAGGACCTCTTCGTGGATTGAGAAGCCGCCCAGCTCTCGTAAACGGATCGAAATCCGTTCGTCGTGCGCTCCGCATCCAGGCCGAGATAGCTCGCGATCGCGCCCACGAAACCCCTCGAGAAGACGAGAGCGGGCAGCGCATCGAAGCGCCCCGTCTCGAGGGCTTCGATGTGGCGCGCGGAGATCTTCGTCACTGCGGCGAGCTGTTCGCGACTCACGTCACGCATCTCGCGCTCGCGCCGAAGTTCCTCTCCGAATTCTTGCGGGGTCTCGGCAGTCACCGCAAACGTCTCGAACTACATAAGTTAGCGCGACTTCGCCGGGCCGTCAAACCTCGGAGGAAGCTTCACTCCCGCGCGGCGGCGATCTTCCGGAATCGAGGCGGCGCCTCCAGGAGATCCGCGGCGCACGCCGCGAGGAGCGGATGGACGCGCGGGTCCTGCGAGAGCGACCGCCATTCGGCACGGGAAGCGCGGGGAAGAAGGGCGAGTGCGATCGCTCGCGGCGTCGACGGGTGCTTGAGAAGGGCCTCTCTCACGTCGACGCGGCGCGACCACTCCTTGTCCTGCCCGAGGAGCGCGAGCTGGGCTGGCTCGGGGTTGCCGATCGCCATCCAGGTGAGGAGGTCCTCCGCGAGGAGCCGCGTGTTCCGGAGCAGTGCCGAGAGGACGGACGTTCCGGGCTCCTCGAGGAGGCGCGGGTGAAGGGATCGATCCGCCAGGCGGGCGAGGGAGATCTTCTCGCCGACGGAGAGCTTCTCGAGCTTCTCGCGCAGCTTCTCGTTCGCGAGACGCCTCACGGGCATGGTGACGCGGGTCTCCCGTCCGACGTCGAGGAGATCTCTCCACGTGAGATCGAGGAGACACAGAAGGGCCACGTGGCGCGGGCTGAGGGGATGGAGCGCGATGGCCTTGCGCACCGACCTCACGGACATGAGCTTCCGCGAAGAGGCGATCGCCTCGATGACGTCCTTGGAGGCGAACGGGTGCCGGAGCGCCGCCACGGCCGCGACGGGATCGAGGACCTTCAGGTGCTCCTCGACGAGCGCCGCGAGCCCCTGCCGATCGGCCTTCTGGATGAGCACGGGGAAGGACGGCCCGCCGCCCTCCCCTGCGTTCGCGTGCGGCTCCACGGAGAAAGATTATGTCTGCTTCAGCACCGTCGCGCGCCGCAGCTCCGAAACGAGAGCCGTCACGTGCGGTACGGGATCCTCGCCCCGGGCCACCGCCTCCTCGATGACCCTCACGACCGCGCTCCCCACCACGACCCCGTCCGCCAGCTTCGCCGCGCCGGCGACCTGCTCCGCGGTGGAGATCCCGAAGCCGACGGCGACGGGCAGATCCCCGGCGCTCGCCTTCACGCGGGCGAGGAACTCCGGAAGGCCCTCGGACATCTCCGCACGCGCTCCCGTGACCCCCGCGCGCGATACGGCATAGAGGAACCCGCGCGACTGCGAGGCGGCCTTGCGAAGGCGCGGCTCGGGAGACGACGGCGCGACGAGGAAGATGGGCGCGAGGCGCGCCGCGCGCAGAACCGAAACGAAGAGCCGCCCTTCCTCGGGAGGCAGGTCGGTGACGAGCACGCCATCGATTCCCGCTCTGCGAGCGGTCTCCGCGAACACGGCCTCCCCCATCGCCAGGAGCGGATTCGCGTAGCTGAAGAGGACGAGCGGCGTGGTGAGCCCGTCCTTGCGGAGGCGGGCCGCCAGATCCAGCACTCCCGCGAGCGAGGTCCCCTTGACGAGCGCGCGCTCGCTGGCTCGCTGGATGACCGGACCGTCGGCAATGGGATCGCTGAAGGGAACGCCGAGCTCGACGATGTCGGCCCCGGCTTCGGCCACCGCGCGAACGAGACGCTGCGTCGCGGCGAGGCTGGGATCCCCGGCCTCGAGGAACACGATGAGGGCGGCCCGGTTCTCCGCGCGGGCGGCCGCGAACGCGGCGTCGAGGCGGCGGCTCACAGCGCCACCCCCGAGAGCGCCGCGACGGTGTGGACGTCCTTGTCGCCACGGCCCGAGAGATTCACGATCATCACGTGGTCCTTTGATTTCTTCGGCGCCTCTTCGAGAGCCCACGCCACGGCGTGCGCCGTCTCCAGCGCCGGGAGAATGCCTTCGGTCCTCGCGAGGCGATGGAACGCCGCGAGCGCCGCCTCGTCGGTCACGGAGACGTAGCGCGAACGCCCGATCGAAGCGAGGTAGGCGTGCTCGGGTCCCACCGCGGGATAGTCGAGCCCCGCCGAAACGGAATGCGTGGGGAGGATCTGTCCGTTCCCGTCCTGGAGCAGCAGCGTGCGCGTTCCATGGAGGACGCCGGCCTTGCCCGGTCCGAAGCGCGCGGCGTGCTCGCCCGGCTCCATGCTCCGTCCCCCGGCTTCCACGCCGACCATCTCGACCGACGCGTGCGGGACGAACGCGTGGAAGAGCCCGATGGCGTTGGAGCCGCCGCCGACACAGGCGACGAGCGTGTCGGGCAGCCTGCCCTCGGCCTTCTTCACCTGCTCGAGCGCCTCCCTGCCGATCACGGCCTGGAAGTCCCGGACCATCTCGGGAAAGGGGTGCGGCCCCAGCACCGAGCCGAGGATGTAGTGCGTCGTCGCGTACGAGGCCACCCAGTCGCGCAGAGCCTCGTTGATCGCGTCCTTCAGCGTCCTCGATCCGTTCCGCACCGCGATCACCGCGGCTCCCATCGTCTTCATGCGGAACACGTTGAGCGCCTGCCGCGCCATGTCGACCTCGCCCATGTAGACGACGCATTCGAGACCGAGGAGCGCGCAGGCCGTGGCCGTCGCGACTCCGTGCTGTCCCGCGCCCGTCTCGGCGATGACCCGTGTCTTGCCGAGCCGCTTGGCGAGCAGCGCCTGCCCGAGCGCGTTGTTGATCTTGTGCGCGCCGGTGTGGAGGAGGTCCTCGCGCTTCAGATAGATGCGCGCGCCGCCCAGCTCCTCGGTGAGCCTCCGCGCGAAGGTGAGGGGTGTGGGCCGCCCCGCATACGTCGTGAGGAGATGGGCGAGCTCTTTGCGGAACGCGCCGTCGCGGCGTGCGACCTGGTAGGCCGCCCAGAGCTCGTTGAGCGGCGCCATGAGGGTCTCGGGAACGAAGCGTCCCCCGAACTCACCGAAGTATCCCGTCGTCATTCTTTCTCCACCCGTGTCAACCGCACGGCCTTCACGAACTCCGCGATCCGCGCGGCGTCCTTCTCTCCGGGAGCGCTCTCGACGCCCGACGCCACGTCGACGGCGAAGGGCCGCGCCGCTCGGATCGCATCACCGACGTTCGAGGGCCCAAGGCCCCCCGCCACGGCGAAGCGCCGCTCCCGGACTGAACCCGATATCGCATTCCAATCGAAGGTCTTTCCCGTTCCGCCCGACGTCCCGCCGGGCGCGGAGTCGAAGAGGAGGAGGTCGCACGGCCAGGACGCGGCCGCGCCGAGGTCATCCCGCCCCACCCGAACAGTCCGCCAGAGCTCCGTGCCCGCGGGGAGCTCGAGCCCTTCGGGCGGCTCCTCGGTGAGCTGGACCGCGGAAGGCCGCAGCGCGGCCGCGACGTCTTCGATCTCGGCCTTTTCGTTTCCCGAGAAGACCGCGACGACGCCGAGGCCTCTGGAACGGTCCGCGAGGGCGCGGGCCGTCTCGAGGCTCACCCGGCGCGGCGACCGCGGCGAGAAGTTGAACCCGAGCTCGTCGACGCCCTCCCTCACGCACGCGTCGACGTCCGCGGCCCGGGTGAGCCCGCAGACTTTCACGCGCACGGGGTTCTCCCCCCGCAATCGTCGCAGGCCCGCGCACGGGTCCGGGTCGCGGAGCAGCGACTCCCCCACGAGGAACGCGTCGAAGCTGGCGAGCCTTTCGAGGTCGGCGTGCGTACGGATGCCGCTCTCGGCGACCTTCACGACGTTCGCCGGGAGAAGCGCGGAGAGGGCGGCCATGCGCTCGAGATCCACGCGGAAGGTTCGGAGATCCCGCGCGTTGATTCCCACGATTCGCGCGCCCGCGGCCGCGGCCCGCCCGATCTCCTCCTCGTCGTGGGCCTCCACGAGCACGGCGAGCCCTCGCGCGTCCGCGGCGCGGTGGAGCCTCGCGAGGGTCCCGTCGTCGAGCGCGGCGACGATGAGGAGCACGGCGTCGGCGCCGAGCGCGACCGCGAGGTCGAGCTGCGTTTCGCTCACGACGAAGTCCTTCATGAGAGCGGGCAGGCCCGAAACCGCCTTCGCGCGAGGGAGGAAGTCCGGGCTCCCCCCGAAGAAATCGTGCTCGATCACGACCGACAGCGCCGCCGCGCCGCCCCGCCGGTACGCGCGTGCGACCTCCTCGATCCGCTCCGAGGCCCGCGGGAGGATCTCGCCCGCCGAGGGACTCCGATGCTTGATCTCGGCGATGACGGCCGGCCGCCCGTCTCCCGGGCGCGGCCGCCCGTCTCCCGGGCGCGGCCGCCGTCTCAGTGCCTCAAGGAAGGCGACTCCATTCCCCGGCGCCTGGCCCGCCCCGGGGAAATCCAGGCGGCCCTCCGCGATCCGCTTCTCCTTGGCTTCGAGGATCGCCCCCAGGATCGAGCTCACGCCGCCTCCCGGGAACGCTCGACGAGCGTCGCGAGAGCGCGCGCGGCCCGGCCCGTATCGATGGACTCCGCCGCTCTCGCGACGCCGTCACGAAGGTGGTCCGTCGCTCCCGCCACGACGAGCGCCGCCGCCGCGTTCATGAGCACCGCGTTCCTCCGCGGACCGGTCTCCCCCGCCAGGATCCGCGTGAGGATGGCGGCGTTCTCCTCCGGGCCGCCGCCCGCGAGATCCGAGGGCGCGCACTCGGGCAGACCGAAGTCGCCGGCCGAGAGCTCGAAGCTCCTCACCGACGAGCCTTCGAGCGCGGTCACGCGGGTCTTCCCGAAGGGCAGCAGCTCGTCTCCCGCGACCTCGTTCGAGACGACCCAGGCCCGCGCGAGCCCGCGGGAGCGGAGCGCGCCCGCGACGACGGCGATGCGCTCCGGACGATCCACGCCCACGAGCTGCCGCGAGACCCGCACGGGATTCGCGAGCGGACCCGCGAGGTTGAACACGGTGCGCACCCCGAGCGCGCGGCGGAGCGGCGCGACCGCGAGCATCGCGGGGTGGTACGCGGGGGCGAAGAGGAACGCGAGCCCGCCTTCGGCGAGCGCCCGCTCGGCCGCACGGCGCGGCATCTCGAGCACCACGCCGAGGGCCGCGAGAACGTCGGCGGAGCCCGAGGCCGAGGAGACGGACCGGCCTCCGTGCTTGGCCACCGGGATGCCGGCCCCCGCCACCACGCACGCGGTGACGGTCGACACG
>JAEUQS010000282.1 GCA_016789625.1 Acidobacteriota bacterium
CGGAAGCGGGGCTTACACTCGCCGGCATGTCGCAGCTCCCGTCAACGCAACCTGAAGATTCCGAGCGGGCCTGGCTGGCCAACGTCCATCGCCCGGGCGTGACCCAGCTCACGGTCCGCGCCGTCCTCGCGGGGATGGCGATCGGAATCGTCATGTGCCTCTCGAACCTCTACGTCTTCTTCAAGACGGGCTGGTCGATGGGAGTGACGATCACGGCGGCGATCCTCGCGTACGCCCTGTTCCAGATGCTCTCGGCCGCGCGCCTCACCAGGCGCCCGCTCACCACGCTCGAGAACAACGCCCTGACGACCGTGGCCTCGGGCGCCGGCTACATGACCGGCGGCGGGAACATGGCGGCCTTCGGCGCGCTGATGATGGTGACCACCGTGCGCCCCGACTCGATCCCGATGATCGCGTGGCTCGGATCCATCGCGGCGCTCGGCGTCTTCACCGCCATCCCCATCAAGCGCCAGCTCATCAACAAGGAAGGCCTCGCGTTCCCGACCGGGACGGCGACGGCCGAGACCCTTCGCGCCCTCCACGGCGAGGGGCCCGCCACCACGGACGGATCGTCGGAGGGGAGCCTCCAGGCAAAGGCGCTCGGCTACGCAGCGCTCTTCGCCGCGATCCTCACGTGGTTTCGCGACGCACGGGCGTCGTTCATGCCGTTCAACATTCCGGGCTCGATCCCGCTGCCCCTCTCGATCGGCGGCAGGTCGGCGGCCGAATGGACGCTCGCGCTGAAGACCGAGGTCGTCCTGATCGGAGCCGGCGCCCTGATGAGCTTCCGCACGGCGTGGTCGATGCTCCTGGGCGCGGTCCTCACGTACGGGGTGCTGGCCCCCTCGCTGTTCTCGCAGGGGATCCTCGGCTCCGTGAGCTACAAGGCGATCGTGGGCTGGTCCGTCTGGCCGGGCGCCGCCCTCCTCGTGGCCTCGGGCCTCACCTCTTTCGCGCTGGACTGGAGGAGCGTGGCCCGGTCTTTCTCGGGCCTCACCCGCCTCTTCGGCCGGAAGACGGAGGGCGCCGGGGACCCGATGGACGCCGTGGAGTGTCCCGGCTGGTGGTTCCCGGCCGGCTTCGTGGTCCTCTCGCCCGTCGTGATCTTCCTGATGGGCTGGATGTTCCAGATCCCGCTCTGGGCCAGCCTCATCGCCATCCCGCTGGCCGTCGTGATGGGCTTCGTGGCCGCGCGGGTGACGGGCGAGACCGACATCACGCCGACGAAGGCGCTGGGCCCCGTCACGCAGCTCGTCTACGGCGTGATCACGCCCGGAAACCTCTCCGGCAACATCATGGCCGCGAACGTCACGGGAGGCATCGGGCTCCATGCCGCGGACCTCCTGACGACGCTGAAGACCGGATGGCTCCTCGGCGCGAGCCCGCGGGTGCAGTTCTTCGCGCAGCTCTTCGGCGTCCTGGCCGGCGCAGCCGTCGTGATCCCCGCCTTCAACATCCTCATCCCCGATCCGTCCACGCTCGGCTCTGACGCGTGGCCGGCCCCCGCGTGCCTCGTCTGGGCCGGCGTCTCGAAGGCGTTCTCGTCCGGCATCGGCTCGCTCCACCCCTCGGCCCGGACCGGCATCCTGGCCGGCGCCCTCCTCGGCGTGGCCCTCGCGCTCCTGGAGCGGTTCGCTCCGGCACGGTTGAAGCACCTCGTTCCCTCGCCCGCCGGGATGGGGATGTCGATGGTCATCCCCGGCAGCAACTCCATCGCGATGTTCCTCGGCGCGCTGGCCGCCTGGATTCTCAGGAAGCACCGTCCCGCCGTCGCCGACCGCTACGTGGTGCCGGTCGCCTCCGGGTTCATCGCCGGGGAGAGCCTCATGGGGGTCGCGGTCGCGCTCCTCCTCGTGGGTGGGGTCCTCTCGAAGTAGCGGGGCGTTCGACGAACAGTCGTCGCTCCTCGAAAGCCTCACCGCGCTGCGAGAGTCCCTCGAGGCGCGGCTCTCAGCGGAGAACGAAGTAGAGCAGGCCGAGGAACAGGCTCGCGCAGATGGCGATCTCGGTGAACATCCAGCCCTTGCCCCTTCGGCGGTTGATGATGGTGAAGCCCCGGTTCAGCCGCCGCTCCCGCTTGGACTCCTTCTGAACCCGGCTCCGCGGCGGCAGGACGTTCCGAAAGGTGGCGAGGAAGGGCAGCCAGGCACCATCGGGCTCGCGCCGGACGAAGGCTCCGTCGGGCACGCGGCCGCCTGAATAGAGGTCGATCAGGGTCTGAGCCGGAAAGGGCCCGATCCTCGAGTTGTCGGGGAACCGCAGGCGGAACGTGAGCTGGCTCTTGGTGGCCGGCACCTCCGTGCGGTCGTCGTCTTCGGTCAATGGCCCACCCTTCGAGCCGGTAACAGCAAGTCCGGTGCCGAGGCAAGGCCGAGGCGCGGCTGGCACCGAGATCGACGTGCCCGACCGCCAAGACTGGACTAGACTTAGTCCATGGATACTTTCAACGTCCACGAAGCGAAGACGCACCTGTCCCAATTGCTGGATCGCGTCTCCCGAGGAGAAGAGATCATCCTGGCAAGAGGTGGTCGGCCAATAGCCAAACTGGTTCCCATCGTGGCCGAGACGCGCCGGCCCGGCCGGCTCGCGGGTCGGATCACGATGGCGGCCGACTTCGATGCGCCGCTGCCCGAGGCCATGCTCGCCGCGTTCCGGGGTGAGCGGAATTGAGGTTGCTGCTCGATTCCCATGTCTTCCTCTGGTGGTTGATGGACGACGCCCGCCTGACCCGGCCGGCTCGCCAGACGATCGCGAACGCCTCGTCCGTCGTTCATGTCAGCGCGGTGACCTGCTGGGAACTCGCGATCAAGATCCACCTGGGGAGGCTCGACGTCGGTGGGGCCGACCTCGAAGAGGAGATCGCGGCGAACGGCTTCGTGGAACTCCCGGTTTCAGCGCGTCACGGCATCCGCGCGGGAGGGCTCCCCCGCCACCACGACGATCC
>JAEUQS010000340.1 GCA_016789625.1 Acidobacteriota bacterium
CATCGGCCCCGAACTCGTCGCACATGTCCAGCGGGTCGATGACGTTGTTCTTCGTCTTCGACATCTTCTGGCCCTTCTCGTCGCGCACGAGACCGTGGAGGACGACGTCCCTGAAGGGCACACGGCCGTCGAACCAGCACCCCGCCATGATCATGCGGGCCACCCAGAAGAACAGGATGTCGAAGCCCGTCACGAGGACGCTCGTGGGGTAGAAGCGCTCGAAGTCCTTCGTCTTCTCCGGCCAGCCGAGCACCGAGAGGGGCATCAGCCAGGAGGAAAACCACGTGTCGAAGACGTCGGGATCGCGCTTCCAGCCGAGAGCGGGATCCGGATCCGGCTCCCCGGGCTTGGGCACGAACACGTTGCCTCTGTCGTCGTACCAGGCCGGGATCTCGTGGCCCCACCAGAGCTGCCGCGAGACGCACCAGTCGCGGATGTTCCTCATCCACTCGTCGTACGTCTTCTTCCAGCTCTCGGGCGAGAACCGCACCTCGCCCGCGTCCGCGGCGGCGACAGCCTTCTCGGCGAGCGGCTTGATCTTGACGAACCACTGGAGGGAGAGAAGCGGCTCGAGCACCGTGTCGCAGCGCTGGCACTTCCCCACCGCGTACACGTGGCTCTTCTCGCCGCGCCGGAGGCCCTGAGCCTCGAGGTCCTTGAGGACTTTCTTGCGCGCGTCGAAGCGGTCCAGGCCCGCGTAGGCTCCGGCCTCCGCCGTCATCCGGCCGTCGAAGCCGATGACCTGGATCGACTCCAGGTTGTTTCGCTTGCCCGATTCGAAGTCGTTCGGGTCGTGCGCCGGGGTCACCTTGACGACCCCGGTTCCGAACGCCGCATCCACGAAGGAATCGGCGATCACGGGAATCGTGCGCTCCATGAGGGGCAGCTTCACGCGCTTCCCCACGAAGGCCGTGTAGCGCTCGTCGTCGGGGTTCACGGCGAGGGCCGTGTCGCCCAGCATCGTCTCGGGCCGCGTCGTCGCGACGACGAGCTCGCCGCTGCCGTCCTCGAGCGGGTAGGCCAGGGACCAGAGGTGCCCCGAGCCCTCCACGTGGTTCACCTCGAGATCCGAGAGCACCGTCGCGCAGCGGGGGCACCAGTTCACCATCCGGCGGTCGCGATACGCGAGGCCCTGGTGGTAGAGCGTGCAGAACACGTCGCGCACGGCCCGCGAGCGGGCCTCGTCGAGCGTGTAGTACTCGCGCGTGAAGTCGCACGAGGAGCCGAGGCGGCGGATCTGGTTCAGGATGTCGTTGCGCCGCGCGCCGGCCCACTCGCGGCAGAGCCCGACGAAGGCCTCACGCCCGAGGTCGTGGCGGCTCTTCCCCTGGTCCTTCTGGAGCTCGCGCTCCACGACCATCTGCGTGGCGATGCCGGCGTGATCGGTACCGGGCAGCCACAGGACGGCCCGTCCCTGCATGCGGCGCCAGCGGCTCAGGATGTCTTCCAGCGAGCGGCCGAGAGCGTGTCCCACGTGGAGCCGCCCCGTGACGTTGGGCGGCGGGATGACGAGCACGAACGGCTCCGCGCCGGGAGCGGCGCTCTCGGGCTTGAAATAGCCCGCAGCCTCCTGCTGGGTGAACCACTTCGTCTCGAAGGTGGCCGGGTCGAACGTCTTCGCGAGCTCGGGGCGTTTGGGTGCGGTCATGAAGCCGCGAAGTGTACGGGAGCGGTCAACCGTTCCCGATGAGTCCGTGGGGGATCCGCTACAGCCCTTCGATCTCGACGAGCCGTGCGCGCACGATGCGCTCGGCGAGCTCCGGCACGACCTCCCAGGCGATGTCCCGGATGGCCTTCTCGGAGAGCACCTCGACGACCCTCTTCGCGATGCGATCGATGTCGGCGTCGCTGAGACCCGCCGCCGTCAGCGGAGGCGCGGTCACGGCCGCGGCGATCACGGCCGCCGGGGGCTCGATGGGACCTGTGGCCGGAGAGGCGTCGTAGGCCTGTGTGGCGACCGGGGCTTCCGCCTCGACCATCTCGAGAGGAGGCTCGCTCGCATCATGGGGAAGCAGCTCGACGAGATCGGTGACGCTCGCCTGGGCCGCGAGCGATTCCAGCTCGGCCACGGCCTCCACCGGTGCGAAAGGCGGAACGCCCGGAGCCACGGCAGCCGGCTCCGGTGATTCCATCGAATCCTCGAGCAGGGACCGCTCGGGGGTCTCGTCGCCGGGCTGAGGGTAACGGTCCCAGATCTCGGGGCGGGAGACGGGGCCGGTGCTCTCGAACGCCGCGATGTCCTCTTCGATGTCCCGCCGTTCCGGGATCTCGCCGTCGTCGTCGTCACTGCCGAGGGCGATCACGGGCCGCCGCGCCGTGGGCTGCGTGACGGCTTCGGCCTCGAGCTCGGCGAAGGGCTCGGGAATGGGAGCGGGCTCGAGGGGCTCGGGCTCGGACGCTGCGATCGAAGCGAAGGGCTCGACCTCGATTTCGGGCAGGGCGACGGGCTCGGGCTCGGGTTCGGTGGCGGCGGGCGCCTCGGGCGCGACCGCTTCCGCAACTTCGGCGACTTCGGCAACTTCGGCAACTTCCGCAGCTTCGGCAGCTTCGGCAGCCTCCACCACTTCGGCCACGGGCGCCGCTTCCACGGGCTCTCCAACGGCGTCGGGCTCGGCAAAAATGGGCTGCTCCGGAACCAGCTCCTCGTTTGCCGCCTCCGCCTGTGGGGGCGCGGCCTCGGGCTCCGCGGCTTCTTCAAACGGGACGGGCAGCTTGTCGGTCGGGCCCTGGATCGCGGGCAGCTCGGGCTCGGAAGCCGGCGCCTCGGCCAGCAGCAGATCGGAATCCGAAGCGGACGGCAGGAAGGGCTCGGGCGAAGGCTCGCCCGCCGGCGGCTCGGCCTCGGCGGACTCCGTGGCCTCGGCCATCGGCTCCCCGTCCATCGACGAGATCTCCTCGATCACGGGCTCCGGCTCCGGCGCCCGGAAAGAGCTCATGGAGAAACCCGTGACGGCGATGGTGGACGCGAACGGATCTTCGACGGGAGGCGCCTCGACGACAGCCGGCTCGGGCTGAGCCTCGGGCGCCGCTTCGGGAGCGGGAGCCTCCGAGGCCGCTTCCGCCTCGGCGGCTACGGGTTCGGCAGCGGGCGGCTCCTCCGCGGCGCCGAAGGACGCCTCGCTCACGACCGGCGCGGCAGCGGCCTGGTCCGCGGCCATCTTCTGCGCGAAAGCGTCGAGCTCGGCCGCGGTTGGGATACGGAGCGCCGTGGTGGCATACATCTCGCCGGTGTCGCCCAGCGGCTCGGCAGCCGCAACGGGCACCGGGGGCGGCGGCGCCATCGGCTGAACCTCGGGCTCCGGCTCGGGCTCGGCCACGACGGCTGCCGCGGCCGGGCTCGACGCGGCTTGGGCGCGCGCCTCGCGGGCCCGGCGAGCCAGCTCGGCCACCATGTTCTGGAGAGCGTGCGAGTCGAACGGCTTCGTGACGATGGAATCACAGCCCACGCGTTCCGCGCGGGCCCGATCGAAGGGCTCGAAGGTCCCGGTGAGGAGCACGACGGGCACGAGAGCGCCGCCTTCGCTCTGCTTGATGCGTTCACAGACCTCGTAGCCCGAGAGGCCCGGCATCACGACATCGGCGAGCACGACGTCGGGCCGGAAGCTCGCGTACGCTTCGATCGCCTTGTCGCCGCTCCCGACGGTCATGAGCTCCCAGCCTGATTCGGAAAAAGTCAGCTCCACGACCTTCTGGATGGTCAGGCTGTCGTCCGCGAGCAGAATCCGATTGGACATTCGCGCTCCTTGGGGAGTCGACGTTCGAAGACTCGTTGAAACCGCAGTTTACGTCCGGGGAGGAGTGGCGGAAAGGGGTGGCCCGGCGGCCCACGCGGCGAAGACGCGCGAAACCGGCGTCCGGCCCAGCACACGGGCCAGGAGGCGCGAGGCTTCGGCCACGGCGTCGAGGCTCACGCCGGTGTCGAAGCCCATCCCGTGGAGGAGGTACAGCAGATCCTCCGTGGCGAGGTTTCCCGCGGCGCCCGGCGCGTACGGGCAGCCGCCCAGCCCGCCCGCCGAGGAATCGAAGATCCGCACGCCCTCGCGGAGCCCCTCGGCCACGTTCGCGAGCGCGGTGCCGCGGGTGTCGTGGAAGTGGAGAGCGATGAGCTCGACG
>JAEUQS010000381.1 GCA_016789625.1 Acidobacteriota bacterium
CGATCGTCAAGTCGATCCTGGACGCGCACAACGCCCCGATCACCGTGGAGGCCCGCCCCGGGAGCCCGAACGGAACGCTCTTCCGCTTCTCCCTGGCGACGGTGGAGGCCCGCACCGAGAGCGGCGTCTTCTACGGTCTCCTGCCGCTCGAGAGCGCCCAGGCCGAGGTCCTCGCGATCGACGACGACGCGGACTTCCTCTCGATCATCCGCGAGACGCTCGGCAAGCAGGGCTTCACGGTGCGCACGGCGTCCTCCGCGGCCGAGGGCCTCCAGGCCGCCCGCGAGAGGCCGCCGCGCCTCATCCTCCTCGACATCAAGCTGCCCGACCGCGACGGCCTGGACCTCCTGCACGCTCTGAAGGACGGCCCCGAGACGAAGAACATCCCGATCCTCGTCGTCTCGGTGGTCGACGAGAAGCTCGAAGGGCTGCGCCTCGGCGCCGTGGAGTACCTCGTGAAGCCCATCGATCGCGGCCGCCTCGTGGAGGCCGCGACGCGGGCCCTCGGGCGCAACCCCACCTCGTCCGGCCGCACCGGCGGGGAGCCCGCGCCGCGCGTTCTCGTGGTGGACGACGACGACGAGGTGCGCTCTCTCATCGAGCGGTCGCTCCGGGTGAGCGGCTTCTCGGTGGAGGGCGCCGGCTCCGGCAAGGCGGCCCTCGAGAAGGTGAGGAACGACGCGATGGACCTCATCCTCCTCGACCTGAAGCTGCCGGACATGACCGGTATGGACGTGCTCCGGGCGCTCAAGAGCGACCCGCGCACGGAGAAGCTGCCCATCGTGGTGCTGTCGGGCTATGGTGGCGCCGAAGAGCGGCAGGAAGCAGAGAGACTCGGAGTCGGCGCCTTCCTCGCGAAGCCCGTCGACATGTCGCGCGTTCTTGAGAGAATCAAGGGACTCGTCGAAGAGTCGGGCACCGCCGCCCGAGGCGCGGGGAAGGATTGATCGAAATGGGAGACGAGAAGAAGAGCGTCCTTCTGGTGGACGACGAGGAAGATGTCGTCGTTCTCTTGCAGCTCGTCTTCGAGACGAACAATTTTCGAACACGGACCGCCGGGAACGGGAAGGTTGCCGTGGCGATGGCCTACGAGGATCCGCCGGACGCGATCATCCTGGACGTGATGATGCCGGAGATGGACGGCTGGCAGGTGCTCAAGATCCTCAAGGGCGACGAGCGCACGCGGCACATTCCGGTGGTCATGCTGTCGGCCCGCGCAGAAAGGCGCGACAAGATGATCGGCCTCCAGGAAGGCGCAGAGGCCTACATCGCCAAGCCCTTCTCCCCGGCCGAGGTCGTGCGTGAGGTCCAGAACCTCCTCTCGCGGAGCTGACCGAAAGCGCGATGGCCGATCTCGACGATTCCGCGAACCTGAGAGCCGAGTGGCTCCAGTTCCGAGCCCAGCTGTTCGACCGGGATGCCGGTCTGCCCACGCTGCCCACGATCGTCGACGACCTCCGCCGGAGCCTCGAGGACGCCGGCGCGATCGGCCTCCTCTCGTTCATGCTCAACGCGGAAAGACAGGTCGAGGAGATCTGGGGCTGGCAGGCCTACGACCGGCTCATCGCCGACTTCGTGAAGGAGCTCCGGCAGCTCGCCGTGGACGCCCGGATCCCCATCGAGACGATCTGCATCCCGGCCGTGCGGAGCGACGAGATCCTCGCCTTCGTGCCCATCAACGACGGCGGGGCCCCGCCCGACGAGCAGCTCCGGGCTCTCGCGGTGCGCTGCGAGGACTTCGTGAGGAGCTTCCTCGTGAAGCGGCTCACCACGATCGACCGCTACTGCTCCCACGTGGGACAGTCGCTCATCCTGTTCGACCCCAAGGTCCGCGTGGAGCGGGTGGTTTACCGGGGCCTCCGGGAGGCCCGCGGCGAGATCTACAAGCGCACGGCCACGGCCGAGGAGCACGGCGCGGAAGCTCTCCGCGGCATGCTCGCGCGGCG
>JAEUQS010000404.1 GCA_016789625.1 Acidobacteriota bacterium
CGCTCTACTCGCCGCTCCGCCACTGGAAGGTGAGCCCGCTCTCGCGGGTGGGCATCGTGGGCCTCGGCGGGCTCGGGCACATGGGCGTGAAGCTCGCTCACGCGTTCGGCGCGCATGTGGTGCTGTTCACGACGTCGGCCGGAAAGGTCGAGGACGCGAAGCGTCTGGGCGCCAGCGAGGTGGTGATCTCGAAGGATCCCGAGGCGATGAAGCAGGCGGGCGGTCTGGATCTCATCATCGACACCGTGGCCGCCTCACACGACCTGGACGCGTATCTGAAGCTCCTGAGGCGCGACGGCACGCTGTGCCTCGTGGGTGTTCCGGAGCACCCGCATCCCTCGCCGTCGGCCGGCCTCCTCATCCCCAGGCGGCGTCAGATCGCGGGCTCGATGATCGGCGGCATCCAGGAGACGCAGGAGATGCTGGACTTCTGTGGAGCCAACGGGATCACGTCGGACATCGAGAGGATTCCCATCCAGAAGATCAACGAGGCCTACGAGCGGATGCTCGCGAGCGACGTGAAGTACCGCTTCGTGATCGAGATGGAGTCGCTGAAGGAAGGCTGAGGGCCGGGCGACGCCTCCGGGCTCCGGGGAGCCCGAACATATACTCGGGTGGAAACCCATGCTCTCCTGCGCCGCATGCGCCGCGCCGCTTCCCGAGCGGGCTTCGTTCTGCCCCGCCTGTGGTGGCGCCGCAGCCTCCGGACGGTCGCCCACCAGCTCCCTCGAGACGGCTCCGGCGCGGCCAGGGCGGCTGCAGATCTCGCGCGGGAGCGGCGCGCCGCAGGGCGCGGGCCTCGCCCCGGGGACCGTGCTCGCTGGCCGCTACCGGATCGCCGGCCTGCTCGGCCGGGGCGGGATGGGCGAGGTCTACAGAGCGGAGGATCTCGTCCTCGGCCAGGATGTCGCCCTGAAGTTCCTCTCGAAGGAGCTCGAAACCGACCCGGACGCCCTCGAGCGGCTCCTCTCCGAGGTTCGCAACGCCAGGCAGATCTCCCATCCCCACGTCTGCCGGGTCCACGACGTCGGACAGGCCGGCGACCGCCACTTCCTCACGATGGAGTACGTCGACGGGGAGGACCTCTCGACGCTCCTGCACCGGATCGGGCGGCTCCCCGCCAAGAAGGCGGTCGAGGTGGCCCGGCAGATCTGCGCGGGCCTCTCGGCCGTCCACGAGAAGGGGGTCGTCCACCGGGACCTCAAGCCCGGGAACGTCATGCTCGACGGGCACGGCAGGGTCCGCATCACCGACTTCGGCCTCGCGGTGGCCGGCTCGCACGCCGCCGGTGAGATCGCGGGGACCCCGGCCTACATGGCGCCCGAGCAGCTGGCCGGGGAGCCGGCCACGCCGCGCACGGACCTTTACGCGCTCGGCCTCCTCCTCTACGAGATCTTCACGGGCGTGCGGCCCTTCGAGGCCGCGAGCTTCGCGGAGTGGCGCGAGGTCCACTCCCGTCAGCTCCCAGCCCCTCCAGGAAGCCACGTAGGCGACCTCGACCCCGCCGTGGAACGCATCGTCCTGCGCTGCCTGGAGAAGGACCCGGCGCGCCGCCCGTCCAAGGCGTCGGCCGTCGCGCTCGCGCTTCCCGGAGGCGATCCGCTCGCAGCGGCTCTCGCGGCCGGCGAGACCCCGCCCCCGGAGCTCGTCGCGGCCTCCTCGGCCGGGGCCGCGCTTCGGCCGGGTGCGGCCGCGGCCGTGTTCGTCGCGGTCGTCCTCGCCCTACTCGGGCTCTCCGTCGGCAGCCGCTGCAATCTGTTCCGGCGCGTTCCCTTCGAGAAACCGGCCGAGGCTCTCGCCGATCGCGCGAGTGCTCTCATAGCCGAGTCCGGGTACCTGGTGCGCGCCACGGACAGCGCCTGGGGCTTCGAGCTCGACCAATCCTGGCTCGGTGCCACGGAAGACCCGATGCCCGCCCCGGCCCGCTGGGGCCGCATCGAAACGGGACAGCCGCTGACCTACGGGTTCTGGTACAGACAGAGCCCGGTTCCCCTGGAGCCCGAGAGCTTCGGGGGAAACCGAGGGGAGATCTCGCGTCTCGACCCCCCGGCGCGTGTTTCGGGAATGGCCAGCGTCCTCCTAGACCCACGAGGCCGGCTCGTGGAGCTGCACGTCGTTCCCCAGGAGACGGCTCCCCCTGCAGGCTCGCCCGCACCGGCCGAGCCCGGCTGGGAGAGGCTCTTCGTTGCCGCGGGGCTCGACCTCGGCCGGTTCACCCCCGTTGCCCCGCGCTGGTCGCCCCCGGGCTTCGCGGACGCGCGCGCCGCCTGGCAGGGGACCTACGCGGACCATTCCGATCTCCCCATCCGGGTCGAAGCGGCGTCCTTCCTCGGCCGTCCCGTGTACTTCCGCGTCGTGGCGCCGTGGGACCAGCCGCCGCTGGCCGCGAGCGACCTCGGGAGCGGGGCCCGGGCGGCCGGCATCGTGGGCCTCGTTCTCGTGCTGACGGTCCTGCTGGGCGCGGCGGT
>JAEUQS010000410.1 GCA_016789625.1 Acidobacteriota bacterium
CCCCACTCTGTCCTTCTACTCCTCGTCGTTCGAGGACGCGATTCCGTAGCGCGCGAGACGCCGGTAGAGAGCGCTCCGCGAGAGGCCCAGGAACTCCGCGGCCTGCCGCACGTTGCCGTTCGTTCTCGAGAGCGCCTTCCGGATGAGGAGCTTCTCCACGTCCTCGAGCTCCATGTCTTCCACCGAGGGCGGAGAGGTATCCGCCGGGGTGGGCGCGGCGGTCGCCCGGAGGCCCAGGTCGGGCAGGTCGATGCGCTTCCCGCGGGCCATGAGGACGGCGCGCTCCACGGTGTGCGAGAGCTCGCGCACGTTGCCGGGCCAGGCGTGGGCCAGGAGCGCCTTCATGGCGTCCTCGGTGAAGCCGTCGAAGCGCTTGCGGTAGCGCACGCTCACGCGATCGAGGAAGAACATCGCGAGGAGCGGGACGTCGCTCTTCCTCTCGCGGAGGGGCGGCAGCGCGATCTCCACGGTGTTGAGGCGGAACAGCAGGTCGCGGCGGAAGCGGCCGGCGGAAACCTCGACCTCGAGATCCGAGTTCGTGGCCGAGACGATGCGGACGTCGCTCTTCTTCGTGCGGGAGGAGCCCACGCGCTCGAACTCGCCGGTCTCGAGGACGCGCAGGAGCCGGGCCTGCTGGGCGAGGGGAACGTTCGCGATCTCGTCGAGGAAGAGCGTTCCCTGGTCGGCCAGCTCGAAGCGGCCCACGCGGTCGGCCCGCGCGTCGGTGAAGGCCCCCTTCACGTGCCCGAAGAGCTCGCTCTCGAAGACGCCCTCGGAGAGGCCGCCGACGTTCACGGTGACGAGGGGCTTGTCGGATCGCGACGAGAGCGCATGGAGCGCCTGCGCCACGACGCCCTTGCCCGTGCCGTTCTCGCCCGTCACGAGGACGTTCGCGTCCGACGGCCCCACGCGCGCGAGGAGCTCGAGCACGGGCTTCATCGCGGGGGAGTCGGCCACGAGGCCGGGAGTGTCCGTCTCGCGGAGGATCCGGTTCTCCTCGGCCAGGCGCTCTCCGTTGCGGAGCGCTCGCGAGAGATCCTTCTGCGTTCTCAGGATCGCGAGGAGACGTTCGTTCTCCCAGGGCTTCTGCACGAAGTCGCGCGCGCCGCGGTTGAGGGCCTGGACGGCGAGGTCGATCGAGCCCCACGCCGTCATCACCACCACGGGCAGCGTGGCGTCCAGCGCGCGCAGCTTCGCGAGGAGGTCGAGGCCTTCCTTGCCCGACGTGGTGTCGCGCGTGTAGTTGAGGTCCACGAGCGCGACGTCGAAGTCTCCTTCGGCGACGGCGTCGACGGCCTTCTCGGGCGACGTCACGGACGTGACCTCCCAGCCTTCGGGGCGCAGGAGGATCCGCAGCGTCTCGAGGACGTCGCGTTGATCGTCGGCGACGAGAAGGCGGGGGGCGCGCGTTTCGGGAACCATGGCGGAGCGGCTAGGTTAGTTCAGTCCGCGATCCAGCCGTCTTTGAGCCGCACCACGCGGTTTCCGTAAGCCGCGTTCTCCTTGGAGTGCGTGATCTGGATGATCGTCGTGCCCTGCCGGTTGAGCTCCTTGAAGAGCTCCATGATCTCGGCGCCCTGCTCGGAGTGCAGGTTTCCGGTGGGCTCGTCGGCCAGGAGGAGCTTGGGCTTGGCGATCACCGCCCGCGCGACGCCCACGAGCTGCTGCTGCCCGCCGGAGAGCTGCCGGGGAAAGAGATCCTTCTTGCCCACGATCTGAAAGCGGTCGAGCGTGTCGGCCACGAGCCCCTTCCGCTCGTCGCCCTTCATGTCGCGGTACGAGAGCGGCAGCTCGAGGTTCTCGGCGACGGTGAGGTCGTCGAGGAGGTGGTACTGCTGGAACACGAAGCCGATCGTCCTCTTCGCGAGCTCCCCGCGCAGCTTGGGCTTGAGCCCGTGGATGGCCGTGCCGTCGAGCGTGTAGGAGCCGTCGAACTCGGCGTCGAGGAGCCCGAGGATCGCGAGGAGCGTGGACTTGCCCGCGCCCGAGGGGCCCATGATCGTCACGAACTCGCCCTCTTCGACGGTCAGGCTGATGCGGCGCAGAACCCAGGTGCTCACCGCTCCGTTGACGTAGCGCTTCTCGACGTTCTCGAGCTTGATCAGATCGGCCATTCGGGTCACTCCTCGCGCAGCGCGGCGACGGGATCGAGAGATGCGGCGCGGCGCGCCGGAAGGATGCAGGCCAGGGAGGCGACTGTGAAGAGGACGGCCGCGACCGACGCGAGGTTCGTGGGATCCGTCGCGGAGACGCCGTAGAGGAGACCCCCGAGGAGCCGGCCGAGGCCGAGCGAAAGACCGACGCCGAGCGCGAGGCCGGCCGCCGCGAGGCCGAGGCCTTGGCCCGTCACGAGCCGGAACACGTCGCCGGGCTTCGCGCCGAGGGCGAGGCGCACGCCGATCTCGTTCGTCCTTTGCGCGACCACGGTGGAAAGGACGCCGAAGAGGCCGAGCGCCGCGAGGACGAGCGCGGTCACTGCGAAGAAGGTGAGAAGGCCCGCGAGGAAGCGGGGGAGCGTGAGGTTGTCGCCGAGGACGCTGTCCATGGGCGTGACGCTCGTGATCGCCGCCGCGGGCGCCACCTCGCGGATCGCCGCCCGAACCTGGGACGAAAGCTCCCCCGGCGTGAGCGCGGTGCGGAGAACGAACGTCATGCGGCGCGGGGTGATGTCGAGGTACGAGAAGTAGAGCTGCGGGCGCTCGGACCGCCGCAGGGATTCGCGCTTCACGTCGCTCACGACACCGACGATCGTCGCGGCGCGGCGAGGGTCCGCTCGCGGCCCGAAGAAGACGCGCTTCCCGAGCGCGCTCGCGCCGGGAAAGTAGCGCCTCTCGAAGGCTTGATTCACGACGACCTCGGATGCCCTCGGGTCCGGGGCGGACCGCGGAGAAAGGTCGCGCCCCTCGCGGAGCGCCATGCCCATCGTCTCGAAGTAGCCGGGCAGCACCTGGTCGACGCCCGTCACGTTGGGCTCGGTGGCCGGCGCGTCGGGCCGGTCCTCGAGACCGAACACCGTGTCGTTGTAGTTGCCGCCCAGCGGAAGCGTCGTCGTGCCGGAAACCGAGGTCACTCCCGGCAGCCCCGAAAGGCGTTCCGTGAGCGCCTGGACCGCGGACCTGCGGGCGCCGGGCGTTTCGAACTCGGCTCCGGGCAGCAGCAGGTTCGCGACGAGAAGAGTGCGGCTCTCGAACCCGAGGTTCTGCGTGGCGAGGTTCGAGAGGGTGCGAAGCGTGAGACCCGCGAGACCGAGGAGGGCGACCGAGAGCGTCAGCTCGAGCACGACGAAGACGGCCTGCGCGCGCCGCGATCCGCGCGACGGGGTCGCCCGGCTGCCCTCGCGAAGGGCCTCGATCGGTACCGAGCGGACCTTCTGGCCGATGGCGACGAGGCTCGCGAGGAGCGCCGTGCCGAGCGCGGCTCCGAGGCTCACGAGGAGGACGCGTCCGTCGAGGACGGGCCGCGCCCACGCCGGCAGAGCCGCCGGAGAGGCCACGAGGAGGACGGCCAGGAACGCGCGTCCGAGGAGGAGGCCGAAGAGCCATCCGCCGAGAGCGAGGACGACGCCCTCGGCGAGGAGAGGTGCGGCGAGGTCCATTCGGCTCGCGCCGAGGGCGGCGCGCACCGCGCCGTCGCGCGTCTTGCGGGCGGCCCGCGCGAGGAGCAGCGCCGCGAGGTTGGCCGCGACGATGAGGAGCACGAGGAGGACGGCCCCCTGCAGAAGGAGGAGCGACATCCGTTGATCGGATACGGCGTCCTCCGCGAGGGGCACCGCCGAGGCCGTCCAGCCGCGCTCTTTCTCGGAAGGGATGCGCTCCATGATGGCCGCGAGCTGCGTGCGGGCGTCCGCCAGGGTCTTCCCTTTCGCGAGCCTCGCGATGACGGGCAGGAAGAGCGCCCCGCGCTGAGAGTCGGCCGGGTAGATCGCCGGCACGTAGACGTCGGTCGCGACGGGGACCTCGAGGCCCTCCTTCGCGATGCCGATCACGGTGAAGGGTCGGCCGTCCAGCGTGATCGGGCTGCCGAGCATCGGGCGACCGCCGAAGCGGCTCTGCCAGAAGCGGTGCGAAAGGATCGCGGTGAGGGGCGCACCCTCCTCGTCCTCGCCCTTGCGGAAGCCCCGTCCCGCAACCGGCGGAACGCCGAGAAGATCGAAGAAGCTCGCCGAGACTCCGGTGATCGCCAGGACCTCGGGCCCCTCGGGCGTCGCCAACGTCGCCTGACCGGGATCCACCGCCGACACGTGCGTGAAGCACGTGCTCTGGTCGCGCCAGTCGCGGAAGTTCGGCACGGACGTGACGTCCCGCTCGACGCCGCGCTTCGGGTTCGACTGGAAGAGCGAGAGGAGGTCCCCGGGCGCCGGCACCGGCAGACCCCGGAGCAAGAGCGTGTTCACGAGGCTGAAGACGGCGGTGTTCGTGCCGACGCCGAGCCCCAGCATCGCGACGGCGAGGAGCGCGAACCCCGGGGACCTGCCGAGCCTGCGGAGGGCCTGCCGGAGCTCGCTCACGTCCGGCTCAGCCCACGAGGACGGGAACCTTCTCGTCGACGACCCGCCCGTCGAAGAGATGGATCGTGCGCTCGGCGTTCTTCGCGAAGCGGGAGTCGTGCGTGACCATGCAGATCGTGGCGCCCGTCTTGTGCAGCTCGGCGAGGAGCGCCATGACCTGCTCGCCGTTCTGCGAATCGAGGTTTCCGGTGGGCTCGTCGGCGAGGAGGATCGACGGCTCGCCCACGAGGGCGCGGGCCACCGCGACGCGCTGCTGCTGACCGCCCGAGAGCTGCGCGGGGTAGTGCTTCACGCGGTGCCCCATGCCGACCTTCTCGAGCGCGGCGAGCGCGCGGTCGCGGCGCTCCTTCGCGGGCATGCCGCGGTACGTGAGGGGGAGCTCCACGTTCTCGAAGACCGTGAGGTCGCCGATGAGGTTGAAGCTCTGGAAGATGAAACCGATCTCGCGGTTCCTCACCCGCGCGCGCTCGGCCAGCGTGAGGCCCGAGACGGTCTTGCCGTTCAGGTGGTACGTGCCGCTCGACGGCGTGTCGAGGAGGCCGAGGATCGCGAGGAGCGTCGACTTCCCGCAGCCCGAGGGCCCCGAGATGGAGACGTACTCGCCCTTGGCGATCTCGAGATGGATGCTCGCGAGCGCGTGCGTCTCGACCTCGTCGGTGAGAAACACTTTCTGAACGTTGTCGAGGCGGATGAGAGCTTCGGGCACGGGCGTCTCCTCTTTCTTTCTCTACTTCAGCTTCACGCGGTCGACGGCATCCCACGACGACATGTCCGAGAGGATCACGGTATCCCCCACGGTGAGACCCTCGAGGATCTCGACGGTGTGCACCGAGCTGCGGCCGAGCTTCACGGGCGTGCGCGAGGCGAGGCCCGTCTTGGGGTCCAGCCGGAAGAGTCCCACGGTGCCGCCGGGCTGCCCGAATGCGGGCCGGCCCGTGTAGAGCACGTCGGAGAGCTTCTCGAGCTCGATGGTGCCGTCCACGGTGAGGTCGGGCCGCGCGCCGGGAGGCAGCGCGCCGGTGAGCGTCACGTCGACGGTGACGGTGCCGTTCAGAACCGCGGGGTCGATGCGCGCGACGCGTCCCTCGACGATGCCGTTGCGGGTGTCGATGGCCGCGGGCTGGCCCACGGTGACGTCCTTCGCCTGCGTCTCGGCGATGCGGAGCTCGGCCTTGAGGACGTCGGGACGCGCGACCTTGGCCAGCGTGGTCCCCGTCGTCACCCGCTGTCCGGGCTGGACGGGCACCTGCTGGAGAACGCCCGCGAGACCCGCCCGCACCTTGAGGCCGCCGGCCTCGTTGATCTTCTGCCTGAGGAGCGCCTTGAGCTGCTCGATGCGCGCATGCTGGGCGTCGAGCTCGGCGTCGAGCGCGTCCTTGGCGCCCGCGAGCCGCTCCCGCTCGAGGTCCCAGCGTGTCGAGAGCTCCTCGCTCCGCACCTTGGAGATCTTGAGCGTGAGGTCGGAAACGAGGCCTTCCTTGGCCATGCCCTGGTTCGATTCGTACTGGAGCTTGGCCTCGCTGAACGACGCCGAGACGCTCGCGGCCTGGGCCTTCTGGTCGAGGAGGCGCTGGGCGAGGCGGGCCTTGAGGCTCACGAAATCGGCCTCTGCGGCCTTCATCTGCCATTCGGCGTCGAGGGCCTGGCGCTCGACCTCGGGGTTCCGCATCTCGAGGATGACCGTTTCGGGCGTCACCGTCGCGCCCGCCTTCACGACGAGCCGCTCGACGACGCCGTCGGTCACGGCCGAGATGAAGCGGACGTCCTCCGGGACCAGGGTTCCGGTGCCGCGCACCTCGCGCAGCATCGGACCGCGCTTGACGGTGTCGGTCCAGACGGAGCCCTTTTCCACCGTGGGGGCCGCGGGGGAGAGCCGGGAGAGCCCGTAGGCGGTGCCGGCCAGGAAAAGGACCGCCGTCGCACCCAGAAAGATGCGCTGCTTCGTCCGGTTCTGCTTCTCGCGAGGAATGTCCACGGGAAGGCCCTCGCACCCTCCATGCCAGGCGAATCGGGGCCCGGCCCGCGGGAAAGTGTCCGGATCCGGGACGGCGGTCAGCCTTCCGTTCGGAGCCGGTACCCGACGCCGGGCTCCGTGCGCAGGTAGCGCGGACGCGCGGGTTCGTCCTCGAGCTTCTGGCGGAGCTGGTTGACGTACACGCGGAGGACGTGCGGCTCGGCGGCGGCGCTCTTGCCCCAGACCTCCCGGAGGAGCTGCGGGTGCGTGAGGACGCGCCCCGGGTTCCTGGCGAAGGCCGCGAGGAGCTTGTATTCGTTCGGGGTGAGGTGGACCTCGACGTCGCTCCGGAAGACGAGCCGCCGCGCGAGGTCGACGCGTACGGCCCCGAACGTCACCACGGGCTCCTCGCGCCCCGACGCGCTGCGGGCCGCGTGCCGGAGAGCCACGCGGATACGCGCGAGGAGCTCTCCCGCCGCGAACGGCTTGGTGAGGTAGTCGTCGGCCCCCGCGTCGAGGGCCGCGATCTTCGAAGCCTCCTCGCCGCGTGCCGAGATCACGACGATGGGCGTCTGCGACCACTCCCGGAGCTGGCGCGTGAGCTCGAGCCCGTCGAGGTCGGGGAGGCCGAGGTCGAGGAGCACGACGTCGGGGTTGTGAGCCGTCGCGTGGGCGAGCCCCTGGCGCGCGGTCTCCGCTTCGACGAGCCGGTAGCCGTGCGACTCCAGCGTGCGGCGCAGGAAGCGCCGCATCTGGGGCTCGTCCTCGACGAGGAGGACGAGCGGCGGGACGCCTTGCGGGACCTCTGCCGTCACGCGACGCTCTCCTCGGCCGCGACCTGCGGCGGCGCCCCCTCGAAGGGCAGCGTGAACCGGAACACCGCCCCGCCTCCTTCACGATTCCGGGCGTCGATCCGGCCGCCGTGCGCCGTCACGATGGCCCGGCAGATGGCAAGACCGAGCCCCGTGCCCGTCGAGCCGCTCCGGTCCCCTCGAAAGAACTTCTCGAAGAGCCGCGCGGGGTCTCCCGCGGGAAGCCCGGGGCCCCGATCCCGAATCTCGACCTCGACGGCTCCTGGAAGGGCCTTCGCCGCGAGCTCGACGGGCGTGCCGGCAGGCGTGTAGCGGGCGACGTTCTCGAGGAGGTTCACGAAGACCTGCGAGAGGAGCACCTCGTCGATCGGCACGAGCGGCAGACCGGCCGGGAGGAGGACGTTCACCCGGTTGCCCTCGAGGATGGCTTCCGTGCGGTTCAGCGCCGAGCCGATCACCTCCTCGAGCGGCATCCATTCCTTCCTCACCGCGATCGTGCCCGATTCGAGCCGCGTCATCTCGAGGACGTTGAGCACGAGGCGCTCGAGCCGGGTCGCCTCCTCGGCGATCGTCTCGAGCAGGTCCTTGTCGCTCGCGCCGCGGGCGTCGCTCGCACCGAGCGAGTCGCTCGCGCCGAGCGACAGCTGACCGAGGAGCGTCGAGGCCGCGCCCGTGATGGCGGCGAGCGGCGTGCGAAGGTCGTGCGACACCGAGGACAGCAGAGACGTCTTGAGCTCCTCCTTCTCGGCGCGGCGCAGGGCCTCCTCGGCCTCCTCGGCGAGCCGCGCCCGCTCCAGGGCGAGCGCCGTCTGCTTGCAGAACGTCGCGAGGAGCTGCCGCTCCTCGGGCTCCTCGATGCGGGCCGGGTCGCGCGGCTCCATCGCGAGGATCCCGGCGATGGACGCGCCCGAGGACAGAGGCAGGTACAGGGCCCGCGCGGCCGGGAGCGTCGCGGTGCCGAGGCCCGCCGGCTCCTCGTGCGCGAACGCCCACTGTGCGGCGCCCGTCTCCCGCTCGTCGAGCGCGTGGCCCGTGAGGTCCAGCCTTCCGTCCTCGCCGGGGAGGAAGAGCCGGAAGCGCCCCTCGAACACCTTCTCGAACGCCTTCGTGGCCGCCGCGACGATGTCGGCCGTGCCGCGCGCTCCGGCGAGGGACCGGGTCAGCCAGTACAGAGCCGTCGTGCGGGCCTCCCGCTCGCGCGCCGCCTCGGCCTGCCGCGAGAGCCGCACCGTCAGACCGCTCACGAGGAGGCCCACGAGAAGCAGCACCGCGAACGTGAAGAGATGCCGCACGTCGGAGACCGCGAACGTGAGGTGCGGCGGCACGAAGAAGAAGTCGAAGGCGAGCACGGAGCCGATCGACGCCACGACCGACGGCCCGCGCCCGAAGCGCGTCGCGACGATGACGATGCCGAGGAGGTAGATCATCACGAAGTTCGCGAGGTCGAACTGTCCGAGGAGGAGCCTCGAGAGCAACGTGGCGACCGCGACGACGCCCGCGGCCGCGCCGTAGTGGGCGAGCGGCGAGCTGCGGGTGGGGATGCCGATCTGTGCCCAGCGGCCTGCCGATACCGTGGCGCCGGCCTCGCCTGCGCTCACGATGACGTCGAGCCCCACGCTGCCCCGCACCACGGAGTCGACGAGCGAGCCGAAGAAGAGCTCGCGCAGCCGCGAGCGGGAAGGCCGGCCGAGGAGGAGCCGGGTGACGTTGTGGGCGCGCGAGAACGCCAGGATCTCCTCGGCCACCCGGTCGCCCTGACGCGTCGCGACGTCGGCCCCGAGCTGCTCCGCCAGGCGCAGGTGCTGCGTGACGCGCGAGCGCTCGTCTTCCGAGATCGGGTTCCGGGTGGACTCCACGTGGAGCACCGTGAACGTGCCGTCCAGCCGGTCGGCCATGCGCCGCCCGCGCCGCACGAGGTCGGCGGAGGACGGGTCCTTGCCCACGCACACGAGGACGTGCTCCGAGACGTGCCACGTCGTCTCGATGCCGGCCTTCTTGCGGTAGGCCTGCACGTCGTCGTCGACGCGGTCGGCCGTGCTCCGGAGGGCCAGCTCGCGGAGCGCGAGGAGGTTGCCCAGCCGGAAGAAGCCCGCGGCGGCACGGCGCGACTCCTCCGGGCCGTAGACCTTGCCCTCCGCGAGCCTCTCGAGGAGGGCCGCGGGCGGCAGGTCCACGAGCTCCACCTCGTGAGCGCGCGAGAGGACGCCGTCGGGCACGGTCTCCCGCACGATCACGCCCGTCACCGACGCGACGACGTCGTTCTGGCTCTCGAGGTGCTGGACGTTGAGCGTCGTCCACACGTCGATGCCGGCGTCCAGCAGCTCCTCGACGTCCTGCCAGCGCTTCCGGTGCCGCGAGCCCTCGGCGTTCGTGTGCGCGAGCTCGTCCACGAGAAGGAGCCCCGGCCTCCTCATGAGCGCGGCGTCGAGATCGAACTCCTCGAGGCGCCTTCCGCGATGGGTCGTGACCCGCCGGGGTATGTGGGGCAGGCCCTCCTCGAGAGCCCGCGTCTCCGCGCGCCCGTGGGTTTCGAGAAGGCCCACGACGACGTCCCGGCCCGCCTGTTGCTCGCGGCGCGCGGCCTCGAGCATGGCGTACGTCTTGCCCACGCCCGGGGCCGCGCCGAGAAAGATCTTCAGCCGTCCGCGGCCCTCGGCCGCTTCCTCCTTCGTGACCTCCGCGAGGAGGGCGTCGGGATCGGGACGGCCGTCCCCGTTCAACGCGTCATCTCTCGGGAATCCTACCCATCAGCTCGAGGTTGAGCGCGACGACGTTCACCCGGGGCTCGCCGAGGAGACCCAGCGTGCGGCCCTCGATGTGCCTTGCGACGACGGCGTTCAGGGACTCTTCGGAGATCCCGCGGGCTTTCGCGACACGTGGCACCTGGTACAGGGCGGCGGCCACGGAGACGTGCGGATCGAGGCCGCTGCCCGAGGCCGTCACGAGGTCCACGGGCACGGGCACCGGGGCGCTCGAGGGGTCCGCCGTCCGGAGGGTCGCGACGCGCTCCTGGACGGCCGTCTTCAGAGCGGGATTCGAGGGGCCCAGGTTCGAGCCGCTGGAGGCGCCGCCCGCGTAGGCCGGGGACGTCGCCGACGGCCGGCTCCAGAAGAGAGCGGGATCCGTGAACGGCTGCCCCACGAGCGCCGACGCGACGGGCTTGCCGTCCACGTACACGAGGCTGCCGCCGGCTTTCCCGGGGAATGCCACGTGGGCCAAGCCCGTGACCGCTAGGGGATACACGACGCCCGTGAGCACGGTGAACGCCGCGAGGAGAACGAGCGCGGGGCGAAGGTCGTTCATGGCTTCTTTCCTAGATTCCGAGCAACGTGAGGAGGAGGTC
>JAEUQS010000433.1 GCA_016789625.1 Acidobacteriota bacterium
GGACCCGCCGCCGAGACGAACGTGAGGCCTGCCGGGAGCGTGTCCACGATGGTCACGGGGCCGGTCGTGGGTCCGTTGCCGAGGTTCGTGGCCGTGAGCGTGAACGTGCCCGTGCCGCCGGGCGAGAAGTTGCCGCCGTGCGACTTGGACAGGGCGAGATCGGGCGCGACCGCGCCGCCGCCCGTGACCTCGAAGCCGTTCGTCAACGTGGACGTGAGGCCCCCCGGGGACTGGGTACCGAGGACGTCGCGGAAGCCGAGCGCAGCTCCCGGCGCGATCGAGATGGCGACGTTCGCCGAGGTGGGCGAGAGAATCGTCGGGGCCTGCGCGGTGATGTCCGCGCCGAACGCGAACTGCGTTCCGGCCTGGAAGCCGATTCCCGTCACCGAAACGGTGAGGCTCTGTCCCGGGGCGCCCTGGGCGGGCGTGACGGCGTCCACGCGGAACCGGGCGATCGACGGGATCGCGCCGAAGGAAGTCGCCGCGTCGACGATCGCGGGGCCCGAGGGGCCGGCCGTGAGGCTTTGCCACTGGAGCGCGGCGCCATTGTCCCGGCAGCCGGCGTCCACGACGTTCGAGAGCGTGCCCGCGCCGATCTCGCTCCACACGGTGCTGTACCCGCGGGCCGAATACTTCTGCGCCGGCGTGAGCGGAATGTGAAGGATCGTGTACGTCGGGGTCGGGCCACAGTCCTGGCCGCCCGGGCTCGTGGACGTGGGCTCGAGGAACGGCACGCCCGAATCGTCGTTGGCGAGGTAGAAATCGCTGCCGAGGAACGCGTCGAAGGCCGTCTGGGAGGCCGACGAGAAGGACATGGTCTTCGTGAAGAAGCTGTCGCCGTTGACGTAGTTGACCGTCATGGTGAGGCGGAGGCCGGTCGTGCCCGCGTCACAGACGACGACCACCTGGTACGGGCTCACCGCCGTGCCGGCGCCCGTGACGTTCGAGATCGACACGGGAACCCATGCGGTGTAAGCCCCGATGCTGCTCGTGGCGGTGCCGTCGGAGTGGATGGAGAAGTCCGGCGCGAACAGCGTGCCGCTCCGGCGCACGAAGACGCCCATGTCGGCGAGCGTCGAGGTGCCCGAGGGGTAGATCTGTCCCTGACCGGGGACCGTGACGTTGAAGACCTGGAAGGCCGCGTCGGCGCCCACGTTGATGGTCAGAGGGTTGCCTGCGATGACGCGGAACGCACCGGAAGCGGCCGGCGCGCTGACCGTGGTCGTGGCGGTGGCGCTGTCGTTCCCGCTCACCGGGTCGGCGACGCCGCTCGCCACCGTCGACGTGTCGACGACGCTGCCGGTCGGGCCGTCGGCCGTGTAGACCATGGTCAGGGTCGCGCTCGCCGCGTTGGCGATCGGGCCGAGCGCGCACGTGACGCTGGCCGGCACCGGCGTGCAGGCACCCTGACTGGATATGGCCGAGACCAGCGTGGCGCCCGCCGGCTTGAGCTGCGTGAGCGTGACGCCCGTGGCCGTGTCGGGTCCCGCGTTCGTGATCGTCGCGGTGTAGGTGATGCTCCCGCCCACGAGCACCGGGTCCGGGCTGTCCGTGAGCGTGACCCCGAGGTTCGCGCTGGGCGGCGCGCTGGCGTTGGTGGTGGTGGTGGCCGAGTCGTTGCCGGACACCGGATCCGCGACGGCGCTGGTGACGGTCACGGTGTTCGTGACGACGCGCGGTGAGCCGCCCACGGTGTAGACGAGCGTGACGGTCGCGGTGCCCGCGTTGGCGATCGAGCCGAGAGCGCAGGAGACGTGCGCCCCGGCGGGCGTGCAGGTTCCCTGGCTCGGGACGGCCGAGAGGAGCACCAGACCCGCGGGGTACGCGTTCGTGACCACGACGCTCGTGGCCGTGTCGGGTCCCGCGTTCGTGACGGTGGCCGTGTACGTGAGGTTCCCGCCGATGAGCACGGGATCCGGGCTGTCGGTGAGCGTGATGCCGAGGTCGGCGCTCGGGGGCGTTCCCACGGTCACGTTCGCGCCGGCCAGGATGCTCAGGAACGGCGATGCGGGGGCCTCGGCGATCAGCAGGCTGGCCGCGCCGGCCACGTCTCCGTTGAGACTGAACGTGACGGAGGTCTGGTCCTTGGCGATCGTCACCTGCGCGGGGCCGCTGAACTGCGACTGTCCCATCGCGGCGGGCGGATAGTGGAGGTCGAACGTGACGGGCGCGAGGGGCGCGGGATCCATCGAGAGCGTGGCCGTGCCCGAGGCCATGCCGACGCCGATGGTGAACGCCGGCGGCGTGATCGCGATCGACGCGCAGGCGTTCTTCTCCGTGCGGACGTCTCCGTCGGCGGAGGCGATCGCGAACTCGAGAGTGCCGTCCCCGTTGAAGTCGCCGGCCGCGATGCCGGCGGGGAGGCCGTAGGACTGCACCTTGAACCCGCAGCCCGGGAATCCCCCCGCACCGTCGCCCCGGCAGCCCCACACGCGATCGGTGGACGTCGAAACGGCGTTGAAATCGAGGAGGTCGTCTCGATGGAAGTCGGTGATCACGAGGCCCGTCACGCCCGCGGGCAGGCCGGTGACCTGAGTGCCTGCCACGAAGCTGCCGGTCTGGTCGCTCAGATAGACCGTGACCTGGGTGGCCGCGCCCAGGTTTCCGACCAACAGATCGGTCCAGCCGTCGCGGTCCAGATCGCCGGTCGCGAAGGTGCGGGGCTGGTCGCCCGCGGCGGTGGCGATGCCCGTGGGCGCCGAGAAGAGACCGGACCCGAGCCCGAGGGCCACCTCGATGAGGTCGAGCCCCGGCAGCACGGCGACGATGTCGAGCCGCCCGTCCTGATTCGAGTCCACGAAGCCGACCTTGCCCGGCGGGGCGGAGGTCGTCCGGTCGAACGGAGCTCCCGAGAACCCGCCCGTGCCGTCGCCCAGGGCCACCGTATAGCCCGCATTGTGGCCGTACACGAGGTCGAGCACGCCGTCGCCGTTCACGTCGCCGAGCGCGAGGGAGGAGACCCCCGCGCGGAGCGGGCCCTCGGAGAGCTGCGTGAACGGCCCGCCGTTCTGGTACGAATAGCTCCGGTACTGGCCGCTGCCGTCGCGGCCCACGACGAGGTCGAGCCGTCCGTCCCCGTTCAGGTCTCCGAGCGCGACCGACGAGGCGCCGCCCGGCACGGAGGAGAAGAGGCCGCTGAACGTGGCGACCGTGGAGTTCTCGAGCGCGATGACGCCGGGGCTCCCGGACTGCTGGGTGGTGACGACGAGGTCGTCGAAGCCGTCGGGTGTGCCCAGGTCGCCTGCGGCGATGGCCGAGAGCGGCGGATGAGAGATGCCGACGGCGTCGGGGCCGGTGAACGACGTGTTGGGACAGGGCCGGCTCGCGCCGATCTTCGTCACGAACCCGTCCCAGATTCCGTTGCAGAGTCCGTCGGATCCGCAGGTGGCGTCGAACACGCCGGGCGTGGACGGGAAGTTCGGCGAGCGCGTCTCTCCCGCGAGGATCGTGTGGCGCTGCGGATCGATGGCGAGGGCGAGAGCGGTGTCGTCGCCGGTCCCGCCCAGATAGGTCGCGTGGAGAACGACGGGGGCGATGCCCGAGGGGCCCTGGATCCCACCCCCTGCGGGATAGCCGATGATCGCGAGGAAGGCATCGGTCAGGCCTCCCCCGAACGTCGTCTGGATCGCGTCGGCCGTGGGCGTCAGCCCGTCCGTGGATCCCGCGAAGACGATGCCGTTCGAGGGATCGGTGGCCACGGCCGAGGCCTCGTCGAAGCCCGTCCCGCCGAAGTAGGTCGCGATGAACCGGCCTGCGAGGCCGGGCGGGAGGCTCAGCACGAAGGCGTCCTGCGATCCCCCGAGCGTCGACTGCACGGCGCTCGCGAGGGGCAGATCGGCCGAGGTGGTGTAGCCCACGACCCGGGGGTCTCCCTGGCGGCCGAGCGTGATGGCGAGTCCCTGGTCGGTGCCGCTCCCTCCGTAATAGGTCGCGGCGAGCAAGGCGCCGCCCGAGCCGAAGCTCGCGACGAAGGCGTCCGAGAGTCCGCCGCCGTAGACGGTCTGGCCGGTCGTCACCGGGAACGAGCCGTCCGTGCCGCCCGTGACGAACGGCGCCCTTCCGCCGGGCGCGAGCGCCACGCCGTAGGCCTGGTCGGTGCCGGCGCCGCCGAGGTACGTCGAATACACGTAGTTCTGGCCCGGGAGCATCCTCACCTTGGTGAGAAAAGCGTCCCCCGGGCCGCCGAGCGTCAGATCGTGAGAGCCGGCCACGGTGACGAAGTCGGCGGACGAGGTTGCGCCCACGACGTAGGCGTCGCCCACGAAGTCCACGGCCACGCCCAGAGCCTCGTCGGAGCCCGTCCCGCCGATGTAGGCCGAGTAGAGCAGCCCGCCTCCGGGCGCGATCCGCGCGATGAAGCCGTCCCCGCTTCCCCCGTACGTGCCTCCGTTGAGGGGTCCGCCCGCGATCGGGAACCCGGCCGAGCTCGAACGGCCGACGACGACGGCGTTGCCCCACGGGTCCACCGCGACGGAGTTTCCGGCGTCGTTGAACGTCGAGCTGAGGATGGTGGTGTAGACGAGGGCCGAGCCGTCGCCCGTGAGCTTGGTGACGAAGGCGTCCGAGGACGGGCCTCCCGAGGGGCCCGCCGGAAAATCGGCCGACGCCGTGTAGCCGGTGAGAACGACGGCTCCGTCCCGGTCGACGGCCACGGCGTTCACCGTGTCGCGGTCGTTGCCGCCGACGAACCCCGAGAAGCGGAGGATCGGGTCGATGACGAGCGGGTACGCGGGGTCGTGGCCGGCGGTCGCGATGGTCACGACGCCCGAGGGGGAGAGCCGGTACGACGCCGGCACCGGCACGCGGCCGGACGCGAGATCCTGGTAGGCGACGGGCCGCTCGAGACGGAAGAGGCCGTTCCCGGTGCGAAGGCCGAGGGCTCCGTCGGCCTGGAGCTGGGGCCGCTCACCGTCGCCGCCCTCGAGCCTCAGCCGGATCTGGGAGGGGTCCGCGCCAGGGGCCACGAGGAAGTCGTGCTCGAGCGCGCCGCCCGTGCCGTAGTGAACGAGGTCGATCCCGGGCCAGGGCCCGTCCACGGCGACGCGGGCATAGGCCTGCGTCGTGGTGGACCTCAGGCC
>JAEUQS010000445.1 GCA_016789625.1 Acidobacteriota bacterium
CGTCGAGCCGGAAGCTGGGCGCGAGGTTGAAGTCCTCGTCGCGGTCCAGGCGGTCGGCCTGCCGCACCTTGATCCACCTGCGGCCTTCCCGCTCGAGGCCCAGGCCCACGAAGAAGAACCGCCGCGGATCCCCGGGAGGCGGCGGCGGGCCGTAGCTGCCGGGCTCGAGAACCGTATCGACGAAGTGCGCGAAGGCATAGGCGCGGTAGGCGCGGCTGGAATCGGAGGAGAGGGCGAGCCCGCCTTCGAGGAGGGCCTCCTTGTCGCTCGTGCGCCACTTGGCGACGGTGTCTCCCCCGCCGTAGAGCGTCGTCTCCTTCGAGGTGCGGGAGTAGAGCGCGCGCGCCGCGTACTTCGTGCGGAGCTCGTAGAACGGTCGATCGAGGCCGAAGACCGTGGCCTCGCCGTCCGTCAGATCCTCGAGGCGCACCGTGAGGAACGTGTAGGGCCGGAGGAACTGCGGATCCTGGAAGTAGATCGACTTCGAGATGCGGTCGGCCTCGCGGGCCCAGCGGACTCCGAACTGCCGCCCGGTGCCCAGGAAGTTCGCGTCGGTGAGGCCGAAGTCGTACGTGACGACGCCGCCGCGGCTCGAGAACGAAAGACGCGGCAGGAGCGTCCAGGCGTCCTGCGTCTCGACGGTGACGTGACCGCCCTCGCTCTTCACCGCCACGCCGCGAAAGATGCCGAGTCGCCTCAGCGCACGCTCCGTCTCGTACAGGATCTCCGGGTCGAGGGGCTCCCCCTCGGCAAAGAGAAGCTGCTTCCTGATGAAGCTCGCCTTCGTCACGCCGTGGAGGCCGTTCGCGAGCCGGTACGGGATCAGCCCGAGGGCGGCCTCCTCCCGGGTGAAGACGTTCTCGCGATCGAGCGTGATCTCCGTGATTCGCTCGACGGGCTGGGGATCCGGTGGAGTTCCGCCGGTTCGCTCCGCAGCCACGGCGGGAGCCGCCGAAACGGCCAGCGCGAGCGCGAGCGCGGCGGCCGCCCGGCTCAGGACTTCCTGGGATCCCAGAGGACCTCCGCTTCTCCGAAGGCCCGGGCGGCCCAGCGGGAGAGCACGAAAAGCAGGTCCGAAAGGCGGTTGAGATAGATGAGACAGGGCTCGCCGACGGCCTCCTGCCTCGCGAGCGTCGTGACGATGCGCTCCGCGCGACGGCAAACCGTGCGGGCCTGATGGAGCAGCGCCGAAACCTCGCCGCCGCCCGGCAGCACGAACGAGCGCAGCTCGGGCAGACCTTCGTTGTGCGCGTCGATGGCGTCCTCGAGAACCTTCACGTGCCGGGCCTCGATGACGGGCTGCTTCGGGTGCCGGTCCTGCGGGAGCGTCGCGAGATCGGAGCCCAGGTTGAAGAGCTCGTTCTGGATGCGCTCGAGCAGCGCCGCGAGCCCCTGGCGGTCGTCCGCGGATCCGCCCGGGTTTCGGAGCGCCGCGACCCGCACGAGCCCGACGATCGCGTTGAGCTCGTCGACCGTGCCGTAGCTCTCGATCCGCACGGCGTCCTTGGCGATGCGCTGTCCGCCCACGAGGCTCGTCTCGCCCTTGTCTCCGCCCCGTGTGTAGACCCGATTGATGCGAATCGCCATCCCGGCTCCTTTCCGCTCCGAGACTACACTCGAAAAGGCCGATGACCGCGCACGAGACCGACTATCACGTCCACACGTTCCGCTGCGGACACGCCGGGGGCGCGAGCCGCGACTACGTTCTCGCCGCGCTCGACCGCGGCCTCTCGGAGATCGCGTTCACCGATCACATTCCGATCTACTTCCTCGAAGGCGACGACCCGGACCCCGACTGCGCGATGACGCGCGCGGAGCTGCCCGAATACGTCGACGAGGTGCTCGGTCTCCGCGAGGAGTTTCGCGGGCGGATCGACGTTCTGCTGGGTCTCGAGGCCGACTACGCCGAGGGTCACGAGGATGGCCTGCGCGAGATCCTCGCGCTCCACGAATGGGACGTCGTGCTGGGCTCGGTGCACTGGGTGCGGGGCGCGTGGATCGACGGACCGGGCGCCGCGCGACGGCACGAGAGCGAAGGCAGCGTGACGCTCTGGACCGAGTATTACCGCCTCCTCGGCAAGGCGGCGGGATCGGGCCTCTTCGACGTGATGACGCACGTCGACCTGCCCAAGAAGTTCGGCAACCTGATGCCGCCGTCCTGCCGGGACGCGGAGGCGTCGGCGCTCGCCGCGATCGTCGCCTCGGGCGCGGCCGTGGAAGTCTCGAGCGCGGGGCTCCGGAAACCCGTCGGCGAGGAGTACCCGGCGCCGCGGGTCCTCCGCGACCTCGTGTCGCAGGGCGTTCCGATCGTGCTGTCCTCCGACGCGCACGCGCCGCTCGAGGTCGCCTGGGGTCGCGATCGCGTGCACGCCGCGGCGCGCCGGGCCGGAGCGGCGGAGCACCTCTCGTTCCGCCGCCGCGAGCGGCGCCGGCACACTCTCTGA
>JAEUQS010000467.1 GCA_016789625.1 Acidobacteriota bacterium
AGAAGGGCAAGAAGGACGAAGCCGCTGCCGCCGCGCCGGGCGCCAAGGCCGCACCGGGCGCGAAGGCCGCGGCCGCCGCTCCGGCCGCCAAGGGGAAGAAGTAAATCACCGATCTCTTTCTCGTCGCGGGGCTGGGAAACCCGGGAGACCGCTACGTCGGGACGCGCCACAACGCCGGCTTCGAAGCCGTCGACACGTTCGTCGCGAACGCCGCGGCCTCCTCGGGTCTCTCGCCCGTCCGTGTGGACCGGCTGGACTGCCGGTCTCTCACGGGACGGGTGCGCCTCGGCGACAGAACGGTGCTGGTCGCCAAGCCGCAGACTTTCATGAATCTCTCGGGTGAGTCCGTGAAGGGCCTCGTGACCAAGTACGAGATTCCCCTCGAGCGCCTCCTCGTCGTCGTCGACGACCTGGCGCTGCCCGTGGGCCGCGTGCGGCTCAAGGGCTCGGGCTCCTCCGGTGGCCAGAAGGGCCTTCAGAGCGTGATCGACTGCCTGAAGACCCAGGCCGTTCCCCGGCTCCGCGTGGGCGTCCGCGGAGACCATTTCCGGGAGGGCGAGGACCGCGCCGACTACGTCCTCGACCGCTTTCCCAAGTCCGAGCGCGCTCTCTACCAGGAGGGGCTCGCGGACGCCGCTTCGGCGATCGAGACGTTCGTTCTTTCGGGTCTCGACGCCGCGATGAACCGCTTCAACCGTTCGCCGGAAGATCCGGCGGACACATCCGAAACCCTTGGTTCCGGCAAGGCCCGGGCGACCGCCCCGGCCGTCTAGACCGGCACCTCACGGACGGCCTCGGGCCGCGCCGTGAACCATAAGGAGGTTCCCCTCGTGTCCACCCCCGTATCCGGTCCCCCCAAGCGTCTCTACGACATGGTGTTCCTCGTCGTTCCCGAGCGGGACGAGCAGGCCGCTCTCGGCATCGTGGAGGAATTCCGCAAGCTCCTCCTCGAGCACGGCGCCGTGATGGAGAAGGACGAGTCGATGGGTCGCCGTCGCCTCGCCTACACCATCAAGAAGCGCAACGAGGCCACGTACCACAACTTCCTCTTCCGCGCGGACTCGAAGGCCGTCACCGAGGTGCAGCGCCGCATGCGCATCTCCGACGACATCCTCCGTTACCTCAGCGTCCGCATCGACGAGGAGCTCAAGCACGGTGCCAAGGTCGCCAAGCGCACCAAGGTGCGTACGCCGCGTCCCTCGGCCATGCCCATGTCCGAGCCCGAGCACCCGTCCATCGCCGAGCCCGGCGCCTGATTCGAAGAGGATTAGAAAATGAGCTCCAGCCCGTCCGGCCCCATCCGCAAGCCCGCCAAGAAGAAGTTCTTCGTCCGCAGAAAGCGCGTCTGCAAGTTCACGGTCGAGAAGATCGGCTACATCGACTTCAAGGACACCAAGCTCCTGTCGAGCTTCGTGCCCGAGCGCGCCAAGATCCTCCCGCGCCGGATCAGCGGGACCTCGGCGTTCTACCAGCGCAAGCTCGCGGTCGCCATCAAGCGCGCGCGCTACCTGGCGCTCCTTCCGTACGTCGCGGATTGAGCCTTCCCGAACCTCACGAAAACGCGAGCGCCCCGACCGGTCTCCGCCGGTTCGGGGCGCTCCTCTTTTCGGGTGTCCACGTCGCTCTCTCGTCGTTCCTCGCGCTCGCCTTCCTCCCCCTGGCGCCGCTGATCCTGCCGCTGGCCTCTGCCCGCGTGACGCGGGCGGTGAGGACGCTCGCGCCCCGCCCCGGCGGCGCCGGCGTGGCCGCCGCGGTCGCGCTCCCGCTGGCCTGGCTCGTGGGCTCCTTCACGTCGGGGGGCACGGCGACGGTCCTGGTGGCCCTGGTCTTCGTTCTGGCGCCGGCCGCCGCGCTCCACGCGGAGCCCCTGATCCCGAGGGACCGGCTGGCGCTCCTCGTGACGGCCCAGTCGGGCCTTGCGGCTCTCGGCATGCTCCTCTTCGCCGTCGTCACCCTGGACGCGGATCCGGGGGTCCTCCTGGCACGGCAGAACGACGCACTGGCCAAGGACATCCTGGCCTTCATGCGGAACGCCGGCTGGTCGGAGGAGAACATCGGCTTCTGGGCCCAGTCGTTCCGGCGACAGTCAGAGCTCGTCTCGGTGGCCTTTCCAGGCCTCGTGCTCGGCGTGCTCGCGGCGTACGGCCCCTTCCTCGTCTATGCCTTCGAGCGGTTCTGGGCGGGAGAGCCGCGGCCGATCGAAGGATTCCCGGCCTTCCGGACGCCGTTCTTCCTGGCGGTGGCGTTCGTTCCGGCCGGCGCGGTGTACGCGCTCGGGTCCGAGAGCGCGGGGATCGTGGCCCTCAACCTGCTGATCCCCCTGGCCGTCTTGTTTTTCGTACGGGGCCTGGCCATAATCCGCGCTCTTCTCGACCGGGCGCGTCTCGGCGTCGTCTGGCGGGCTCTGGTTTACCTCCTCGCGTTTCAGGTTTCGATGCTCGTGACGCTGGGAGGTCTTCTCGACGAGTTCTTCGACTTCCGGTCCCGCTTCGCCAAGCGCGAAGACGGCTCGGCGAGCTGAAGACCTCACGCTCCACACGCTCTCGATAGCAAATCAGGAAAGTACGACCATGCAGACGAAGATCATCCTCACCGACGACATCCGCAACCTCGGCCACCGGGGCGACGTCGTGTCCGTGAAGCCCGGGTTCGCCCGGAACTACCTCTTCCCCAAGGCGCTCGCGTACCCCGCCTCCGAGGGCAACCTCAAGCGCCTGGGCCAGGAGAAGAAGCAGTACGACGCGCGTCTCCTGAAGGAAAAGGACCAGGCGGAGACCATCTCCAAGGCCGTCGAGGGGATGACCATCGTGCTCAAGAAGAAGGCCGGCGATCACGACGCGCTCTACGGCTCCGTCACGTCGTCCGAGCTGGCCGACGCGCTCGCGGCCAAGGGCGTCAAGGTCGACAAGCGCCGCATCGAGCTCGAGGAGCCCATCAAGCGGCTCGGCAAGCACACGGTGCACGTCAAGCTCCACCGCGACGTCACGGTGGCGCTGACGGTCGAAGTCCAGAACCAGTAAGCACGAATCGCGTCCGCTGGGGCCCCCGGGAGACGGGCGGCCCCTTGGCGTATTCTGACGGCAGGATGCAGACGCGCTCGTGGTCCCTCATCCTGGGGACGGCCCTCCTGGTCGCCTCGAGCCTGTCGTGCCGGAGCCGTGAGGAAACGCCTGCCGGCTCCGACACGGCTCCGGTCCCGCTCACCAACGGAACCGGCCTCGACGTCTTTCCCGCTTTCTCCCCCGAGGGCGCGCGCTTGGCCTTCGCCTCCGACCGGAGCGGCCGCTTCGAGGTCTACGTGCGAGACCTCGCGACCGGGAAGGAACGGGCTCTCACCAACGACGGGCGCGAGAACGTGCAGCCCGTGTTCTCACCCGACGGCAAGCAGATCGTGTATCACTCGAAGGTGCGGGGCGGCCTGTGGGTCCTGCCCGAGGCGGGTGGTGAGCCGAGGCTGCTCAGCGATTTCGGCTCGAGGCCGTCCTTCTCGCCCGACGGCTCGAGCATCGTCTTCCAATCGCAGGGGCTGGGGGATCTGGGCGCCACGAGCCCAATGGCCGTCGCGCCGTCGACGCTGTGGATCGTCCCGGCGAAGGGCGGTCCCGCCCGCGAGGTCCCGGTGGACGGCGTGACCGGACTCGGGGCTCCTCGGTTTCTCGACGGGGGGCGCGAGATCCTCTTCGTCGTCTCCGATCAGCGCCTTTCCTGGGCCGAGTTCTGGAGCGTGCCGGTGGCCGGCGGGTCCCCCCGGAAGCTCCTTCGACAGCGGAGGCTCTACGACCCCATCGTCTCGCCCGACGGACGATCGGTGGTCTTCGGAGGCATCACGGGCACCTCCAGCTCGGGCGTGTTCCGGGCCAGCATCACCATGGAAGGGGGCACGGCGCTCCACGATGTGACCCTGCTCGTGAGGCACGGGCACGCCATTGCCCGGACGCCGGCGGTGTCGCCAGACGGCAAGTTCCTCCTCTGGAGCTCCGTGTCGACGACCTCGAACGTCTGGTCGCTCCCCATTGATCCCGCTTCCTCACTTCCCACGGGAGCTCCGGTTCCTCTGACGAGCGGTCCGGGGCGCACCACCTGGCCGCTCGTGTCGCCCGACGGCAAGCGCATCGCCTTCGGACGCACCCTGCCGGGACAGAACACCGACATCTGGATGATCGACATCGACGGGCGCAACCCGGTGGTCCTCACGAGCGATCCCGGAGCCGACTACGTGAGCGACTGGCTCGGCGGCAGCCGCCTGCTCATGACGACCTCGTCGACGCGCCACAACGTGCCCATGGCCCTCGACCTCGCGACCCTCGGACAAAAACCCATCGGCGTCGAGGCCCCCGAGATCTCGTCTCCGCGCGCCTCACCGAACGGGAAGGAGCTCGTCTTCCACGCCCGCTCGGGAACCTCGGCTCTCAACCTCTGGGTCTCGCCGATTCCCGGCAGCTCGCCCCGGCAGCTCACGTTCGACCGCGAGACCATCGGCTTCCCGGCCTATTCGCCCGACGGCCGGTTCGTCGCCGCGCAGGTCAAGAGAGGCGAGGACTTCCACGTCATCGTGGTGCCCGTGGCCGGCGGCAACCCGCGGATGCTCACCTCCGAGCGCGGGCTTTCGTGGCCGCATTCCTTCTCGGCCGATGGCTCCCGGATCGCGTTCGCGGGAATGCGGAAAGACCTCTGGAACCTCTACTGGGTCGACCTGGCGGGCAAGGTCGAGAAGCTCACCGACCTGGGCCGCGTGAACGGCTACGTGCGGTACCCGAGCTGGTCCCCGACGGGCGACCGCATCGTGTTCGAGCGCGGTGAGACGACGGGCAACGTCTGGCAGATCAAGCTGAAATGAACTGAAGTGATCCTGGGCCGAGAGCTCAGCCTCGCGGAGTGGGTACGGGGGGAGGTTCGACGGCCGGGGCCGCGGGCTTCGGATCGTCCACCTGGAACTCCGCCGCCGAGCTCTCGCCCCGCTTCGGCGTGTAGGCGGCCTTCTGGAGGTAGTGCGGCAGGTTGCTCACGGCGTGGGGGTGATCGCCACAGAACTCCGTGGGCTGCGTGCCGTTCACGAACGCGGTCAGCACCACCTTGGCGCAGCCCGGCGTCGCGCGGTAGCCGGTCATGAGGTCGATGGGCACGAAGACGATGCCGGGCGGCACGTCGTAGTCGTCGGAGGGCTTCACGAGGCCCTCGTCCTTGAGGCCCTTCACGATGCGCATCCAGATGGGGAGAGCCACCTCCGCGCCCGTCGCCTTCGAGCCGAGGGTCTTCTTCGACTCGTGCCCCACCCAGACGCCGATCGTGTAGCGCGGTGAGGTGCCGACGAACCAGGCATCCGTGTGGTCGTTCGTCGTGCCCGTCTTGCCCGCGAGCTGCATATCGAGCTTCTTCGCGGTCGCGGCCGTGCCCCGTTCGGTCACGCCCTTCAGCATTCCGAGCATCACGTACGCAGCCCCGGGCGTCGTCGCGTCGTGCGGATCGGCCGGGTTCTCCTCGAGGAGCCGGCCTTCGGCGTCGCGCACGCGCTCGACGAGCCGGGGCGTGAAGTAGAGCCCCTGGTTCGCGAACACGCTGTACGCGGCGGTCATCTCGAGGGGAGTCACCTCGAAGGAGCCGAGCGCCAGCGACGGATAGGCCAGCATGCGCTGCTTGATGCCGAGCCGGCGCGCCGTGTCGATGACCTTTCGCGTCGAGACGAGGAGGTCGACGCGCACGGCGGGCACGTTGATCGACTGCTCGAGCGCGTACTGGTAGGTCACGATGCCGTTGTACTTGCGGTAGTAGTTCTGGGGCTGCCACGCGGGCTGACGCGGATCGATGGTGATGGAGATGGGGGAGTCGAGCACCGTGTCGGCGGGCGTGAACCCGGCCTCCACGGCCGTGAGATAGACGAACGGCTTGAAAGCCGAGCCCACCTGCCGCAGCGCCTGCACGGCCCGGTTGAACTTGGACCTCTCGAAGTCGTAGCCGCCCACGATCGCGCGCACGGCGCCCGTGCCGTTCTCGATGACCACGGCCGCACCCTCGACGTTGGGATCCTGCGAGATGAACGTCTCGGTCTTGCCTTCCTCCGAGGTTGCCGTCTCGACGAGCACCACGTCGCCGCGGGCGAAGCCGCGTCCCGGCTCGTCGGAGCGCGTCCAGCGGTAGGAGACCGGAGGAAGCGTCAGGCGCTCGTTGCCGATGCGGAGGTCGAGGCCGGCCTTGGTGACGCCCATCACGACGGCCGTCTTCACGTCGGGGTCTTCGGTGCCGTCCCACGAGGGGTCCCTGTAGGTCTCGGGGTCGATGCCTTCCTTCACGAGGTTGCGGGGCCGGCGATAGCCACCCCGGCGATCGGCCCTTCGGAGGCCCCAGCGGAGCTGCTTCTCGACGACGAGCTGGATCCGGGGATCCATGGTGGAGTCGACGCGCAGCCCCTGCCGGTAGAGGCCCTTCTCCCCGTAGGCCTTCTCGAGGTACTGACGCACCTCCTCGCAGAAGTACGGCCCGACCACCGATTCGCGAGCGTTCTTGGAGAGCACGAGCGGACGCCCCATGGCCTGCTGCGCGAGGGCGGGCTCGATGTAGCGCTCCTCGGCCATGCGGCGCAGCACGAAGTTGCGCCGCTGGGTGGTGCCCTCGGGGTTCCGCACCGGCGAGTAGTACTCGGGCCGCTGGATGATTCCCGCGAGGAGTGCCGCCTCCTCGAGGTTGAGCTCCTTGGCCGTATGCCCGAAGTACCACTTCGAGGCGGCCTCGACGCCGTAGTTCCCGTGCCCGAAGTAGATCTGGTTGAGGTACATCGTGAGGATCTGGTCCTTCGAGTACCGCTTCTCGATCTCCACGGTGAGGAACACCTCGTTCAGCTTCCGGGCGAACGATTTCTGGGGCGTCAGGAAGACCGAACGCGCGAGCTGCTGCGTGATGGTGGACGCGCCCTGCGCGAGGGAGCGCGAGGCGAGGTCGCGGAGCGCGGCGCCGCCGATGCGGACGATGTCGATGCCGCCGTGCTCGTAGAACCGCGCGTCCTCGGTGGCGAGGAGCGACTTCACCATGACGTCGGGAATCTGGGGCCGGTCGATGAGGTCGCGCCGCTCGATGGCGAACCGGGCCACGGTCGAGCCGTCGGCCCCCCGGATCTCGGTGACGATGTCGGGCCGGTAGTTCGCGAGCTCGTTGACCCGCGGGATGCGGATGAGGCGGGAGGCGGCATAGCCCGCTCCGACGCCCAGGCCCGCCGTGAGCGCCACGGGCAGGGTCAGAACCACGAGCGCGGCGAGACGTCGACCCAGCACGGACAGGGAGTTTCGCACGCTCATCGCCCTGCTAGAGTTCGAGGCCGATGAGCGAGAACCCCCAGCCCGAAGCCCCTCAGAGCCCTCCGGCGACGCCCGCCCGGCCGCCGGCTCCCAAGGGGCTGCCCCCCGGCTTCCAGCTCCCCACGATCGATTTCGAGGAGGACCGCAAGGGCGCGCTCCGCCGGCTGGGTCTCCTCCGCTGGGGCCTCGTGATCGCCGGGATCCTCGGCATCGTGCTCGTCAGCGTGCTCATCAAGCTCGGCGGCAGAGCCCTCGACATGACGATGGGCGCCTTCGAGACGCAGATTCTCTCGGCCCTCGACCCCCAGGTCCTGCCCGCAGAGCGCGAGGCCTTCCGGCGAGCGTTCGCCGACTTCGTCACCCGCGCCAAGGGCGGCCGCGTGAGCCAGGAGGAGATGGGGCGCTTTCGCGAGAAGACCCTCGACTCGCTTAAGGACGGACGCGTGATGAAAGAGGAGCTCACCGCGATCACGCAGCAGCTCGAGAACCCCTGATGCCGCGGTTCGAGGTCGTCTCCCCGCTGGTCGCCTCGGGCGATCAGCCCGATGCCATCGAGGCGCTCGTGAAGGGCTTCCGCGAGGGCCGGGAGAAGCAGGTCCTCCTGGGCGTCACCGGCTCGGGCAAGACGTTCACGATGGCCAAGGTCATCGAGGCGCTCGACAGGCCCACGCTCGTGCTCTCGCACAACAAGACGCTGGCGGCCCAGCTCTACCAGGAGTTCTCGCAGTTCTTCCCGAAGAACCGCGTCGAGTACTTCGTCTCCTACTACGACTACTACCAGCCCGAGGCCTACGTGCCGCAGAGCGACACGTACATCGAGAAGGAAACCCAGATCAACGAGGAGATCGACAAGCTGCGCATCGCGGCGACGGCCGCTCTCTTCGAGCGGCGCGACGTGCTCATCGTGGCCTCGGTGTCGTGCATCTACGGCCTCGGCAGCCCCGAGAGCTTCGGCAAGATGGCGATCGAGTTCGAGACGGGCGCGCGGTTCGGCCTCACCTGGTATCTGAAGCGGCTCGTGGAAGCCCAGTACGAGAGGACGGCCCTCGACCTCTCGCGCGGCACGTTCCGCGTGCGCGGCGACGTGGTGGAAATCCAGCCCAGCTATGAAGACCTCGGCCTTCGGGTCGAGTTCTTCGGCGACGAGATCGACAAGATCTCGCGCTTCGAGATCGTCACCGGCCGGGCCGTGGAGACGATCGCGAAATTCGACCTCTACCCGAAGTCGCACTACGTCACGCCCGCCGAGGTGCGGCAGCGCGCGATCGGCGCCATCGAGGCCGAGCTCGTCGTGCGCCTCGCCGATCTGGAGGGGCAGAAGAAGCTCCTCGAGGCCCAGCGGCTCGAGCAGCGCACGCGCTTCGACCTCGAGATGATGCGCGAGATCGGCTACTGCGCCGGTATCGAGAACTACTCGCGGCACCTCTCCGGCCGGCAGCGCGGCGAGCCGCCGCCGACTCTCCTCGACTACTTTCCCGCCGACTACCTGACGATCGTCGACGAGAGCCATCAGACGCTCCCGCAGATCCGCGCGATGTACCACGGCGACCAGTCGCGCAAGGGCACGCTCGTGGAGTACGGTTTCCGGCTGCCCTCGGCGCTCGACAACCGTCCGCTCAAGTGGGAGGAGTGGCTCGAGCGCGTGGGCCAGCGCCTCTTCGTCTCCGCGACGCCTGCCAAGTACGAGCTCGAGGAAACGCACGGCGAGGTGGTCGAGCAGGTCATCCGGCCCACGGGGCTCCTCGATCCGCCCATCGAGCTGCGTCCCGCCAAGGGACAGGTGGACGACCTCCTCGGAAGGGTGAAGGAGCGGGCCGCGAAGAACGAGCGGACGCTCGTGACGACGCTCACGAAGCGGATGTCCGAGGACCTCACGAACTACTTCCTCGAGCTCGGAATCCGCGTGAAGTACCTCCACTCCGACATCGAGACGCTCGAGCGCGTGCAGATCATCGGAGACTTCCGGCGCGGGGTGTTCGACGTCCTCGTGGGCGTGAACCTCCTGCGCGAGGGGCTGGACCTCCCCGAGGTCTCCCTCGTCGCCGTGCTCGACGCCGACAAGGAAGGCTTCCTCCGCTCGGAGACGTCGCTGATCCAGACGGCGGGCCGCGCGGCCCGCAACCTGAACGGGCTCGTCGTCTTCTACGCCGAGCGCGTGACCGACTCGATGAAGCGCGCGATGGACGAGACCGATCGCCGCCGCGCGATCCAGGCCGCGCACAACGAGGAGCACGGGATCGTCCCCGAATCGATCCTGAGGTCCATCGACTCGCCGCTCCTCAAGATGGCGAACCTCGGATTCCTCGAGCCGGCCTCACCAAAGGACCGCCGCCAGATCGGCGACGCCAAGGCGCTCGCGCGGGAGATCGACGAGCTGACGAAGCAGATGAAGGTGAAGGCCCGCGAGCTGGAGTTCGAGGAGGCCGGGCGGCTGCGCGACCGGATCCGCGAGCTGCGCGCGGCGTCTCTGTACGGTTAGCTCCTACAGGGTTCTGGTCTCGCCGATCTTCATCACCCAGGTGTCCCGGGACGCGTAGCCCGAGTCCTTCGCGGCCTCGCGGAACCTCTGTGGCGGCTCGAACGGCGGCTCGTCCGTGAGGACGACCGTGCCCCAGTGCATGCCCACGAGGCGCTTGGCGGAGAGGTCCGTCCCGATCTGCACGCCCTCCTCCGGGCTCGCGTGCACGGACCTCATGATGGGCCGCGGGTCGTACGCGCCGATCGGGACGATCGCCGTGTCGTACGGACCCGTGCGCCGTCCGATCTCCTGGAACGTCGGCTCGAAGTAGCCGGTATCGCCCGAGAAGTAGAGGTTGTGCTTCTTCGAGCGAACGCCGAAGCCGCACCAGAGCGTGCGGTCGCGGTCGAAGAGCGTTCGCGCCGAGAAGTGGATCGCGGGGAGGCCGGTGACCACGAGGTCGCCGGGAGCGGGGGCCTCGTCCCACCAGTCGAGCTCGATGACGTTGTGAAAGCCGAGCCTGCGGAGAGCCTTGCCGAGCTTCAGAGGAACGATCGTCAGAAGGTCCTCGCGGTCGGGGATCTGGCGCATCGCGCGGGCGTCCAGGTGGTCGTAGTGGTTGTGAGACAGCAGAATGGCGTCGAGCTTCGGGAGCTTCGCGATCGGAATCCCCGGCGGAACGTAGCGCTTCGGGCCGGTGCCCTTCACGGGGCTCGCGTAGTCCGTCAGGTACGGATCGGTCAGGAGCGTCATGCCCGACAGGCGCACGAGGAACGACGCGTGGCCGAGCCAGGTGAGGGAGTCGTGCCGGCCTGCCGCGTGGAGGGCCTCGAGAGCGTCTTTCACGGGGAGCACGTGTCCCTCGGGCACGTCGACGGCCTTCTTGGACTCGCGGAGGCGGCGCCAGAAGAACGGTCCGAACTCCTTCAGGCTGCGGGTCTGGTGGGGCGCGCCGGGCGGATTGCGGAAGCCGGTGGCCGTGTGATGGGAGGGCCGTTTCGTCATGCTTTCACCACTTCGTCCGCGCGTTCACGGAGGTCCAGGAGGAGCTTCACGATGCGCTTCCTCACGGGTGCGAGGAGCGGCGCGCTCGCGAGCGTGATGAGCCGGGCCACGATGTCGACCGTGTGCTCGACGAGGAGCCGCGAGCGCCGCGCGCCGGGCGATGAATCGTGGATCCAGAACAGGATGATTCCCATCTGGTAGAGCCACAGGAGGTTGGGCAGCTCGTCCGCGAGGTCTTTGGGGACCTTCACCTTCGACTCCGAGAGCACCCGCGCGAAGAGCTCGGTGCACGCCTGCCGCACGGGAGACGATTCGGGGCTGAACGGGCTGAGCGGACTGTTCGGGTCCGCCGCGCTCTTGAACAGGATTCCCGCGAAGCGGTGGTAGGGCTGGCTCGTCTCGATCTTCGCGAGGAGCACGGCGCGGAGCCTCTTCTTCAGATCTCTCTCGACGGCCAGCGCGTCGGCGCTCGCGCGGAGGTGGTCCTCGTGGCTGGCCGCGTAGAAGCCCTGGATGAGGTGCTCCTTGGAGCGGAAGTAGTAGTACGCGTTCCCGACCGCGACCTCGGCCTTCTCGGAGATGGCCCGCATGGTCGTCTCTTCGTACCCGCGCTCCTTGAACAGCTCGAGCGCCGTGTCGAGGATCTTCCGGCGGGTCTCCTCGCCCTTCGTGGGCCGCGGATCGGGGAGGGCCTCGGTCAACGAGATGCCTCCTGAGACGGCATCAGCGCCTGCGGGACGAAGGACGAGAGCCGGTGGCGGTTCTCGGAGAACCAGTGGAAGAACGTGCGGATGTGCGGGCGGAATGCCGGCGTCGCGAGGCGGAGCGACCACTCCCGGTAACGGCGGAGGGCCCAGAGGCACGTGACGAAGGCCGCGTCGTCCTTCCATACGTTGCCGCGGTCGTCGATGACCGTGAGCGTCGAGAGGGTCGCGGCGTGGTCGAGGCCGGGGAACCGCTGCCGGGCCGTCTCCGAGCCCGCCGCGACGAGGACGATCGGCACGTAGCTCTCCTCCTTGCTGAGGAAGTCGCGCGCGCTCCGGCAGAGGGTGCAGCGCGGGTCGTAGAGGACGGTCAGCTGGTTCATCTCGCGTCCGCTTCAGCGCGTGAGGCACGCATCCGGAAGGAACGGGGGAGGAGCGGCCGCGAGCACGACCTTGCGGCGCATCCGGGAGAACACGTAGAGGTTGAAGAAGTGCATGCCGCCCAGCACCAGCAGCACCGCACCCACCTTCTGGGAGAGCGCCTCGATGGACTGCGGGACACTCTCGACCGGGATGCTCAGCTTCAGGGCCAGAGTGACGTAGCCGAAGTTGATCAGGTAGAAGCCCACCACGAGGAGATGGTTCACCGAGTCGGCGAGGGGCTCGTTCCCGCCGAACACGTCGACGAGAAAGATGCGGCCGTTCTTGTGAAGCGTGCGCGCGACCCACACGGTGAGCGCCACGGAGAGGACGAGATACACGAGGTAGGTCCAGGCTTTCGGGTCCATCGGGTCCTTCTTTCTGGTCTTGAACGCGTTCAACCAGTCACAAGGTAGGGCCCGGACCGGCCGGGCGTCAAGGTGTTTTCGAACGCGTTCGAATTTTTCTTGAACGCGTTCGATTCGAACCCGCCGTCTCACCGGACCCGATGGGCGATCATGTGCGGGAATCTTCGACAGGATGTCCTTGGAGGCGCACGTGAAACCGGTCGCGAAATCTTCCCTCTCGGTGAGGCTCCTCTCTCTCGTGGCGATCTTCCTCGTCGCCTTCTCGGCATTTGCGTTCGTGGCCTACAGGACGCTCGAAGAGGTGAGGGTGAACGGGGGCCTCTACCGCGAGATCGTCGAGGGGAAGGACCTCGTCGCCGACGTCCTTCCGCCCCCCATGTACATCATCGAGTCGCACCTCGTGACGCTCCAGATCGCCGAGGAGACCGACCCCACGGCCATCGCCGCGCTCATCGAGCGGGGCAACACGCTGCGTCTCGAGTTCGACAACCGGCACGAGCACTGGAAGAGGCAGCTCCCGAACGGCTCGATCGGCGACGCCATGAACGTCACCGCCTACCGCCCGGCCGTGGACTACTTCGAGACCCGCGACCGGGACTTCGTGCCCGCGATTCGCACCGGTGAGAAGGAGAAGGCCGCGGCCGCGCTCGTTCTCCTGCGTCAGAAGTACGAAGCGCACCGGCGCGCGGTGGACGAGGTCGTGAAGCTCGCGAACGCCCGAAGCGCCGAGCTCGAGAAGCTGGCCCAGGCTCAGGTCGACAGCGGCAAGCGGAACCTCCTGCTCATCGGCGGGTTCGTCGTCGGCGTCGTGCTGCTCCTCGCGTTCATGACGCATCGCCTCGCGGGCTCCCTCGTCTCGCGCATCGACCTCGCCGCCCGGATCGCCGGACAGGTCGCGGCCGGCGACCTCACGGCCGAGGTGCCCGACACCCACCTCGACGACGAAACGGGCCGCCTCCTGGATTCGATTCGCGGGATGACCCGGAACCTCAACTCCCTCGTGGCGCGCGTGAAGCAGGGCTCGATCGAGCTCATGTCCACGGCCACGGAGTTCGCGGCCACGAGCCGCGAGCAGGAGGCCACGATCTCGGGCTTCGGCTCCTCGACGAGCCAGATGGCGGCTGCCGTGAAACAGATCTCGGCGACGAGCTCGGAGCTCCTCGCCACCATGGAGGGAGTCGCGGCCGTGGCCGGGCAGACGGCGGAGGCCGCCGAGCACGGACGGACGGGCCTCGCGAGCATGAAGGACACGATGCGTCAGCTCGAGCGGGGCACGTCCTCGATCTCGGCGCGTCTCGCCGCCATTCGCGAGAAGACGGCGGACATCGGCGGCGTCGTCACGACCATCACGAAGGTCGCCGATCAGACGAACCTCCTCTCCGTCAACGCGGCCATCGAGGCCGAGAAGGCGGGGGAGCACGGCCTCGGGTTCCTCGTCCTCGCGCGGGAGATCCGCCGCCTCGCCGATCAGACCGCCGTCGCGACGCTCGACATCGAGCAGATGGTGCGGCACATGCAGGGCGCCGTGACGGCGGGCGTGATGGAGATGGACCGCTTCGCGCAGGAGGTGAAGGACGTCGTCTCCCGCACGGAGGACGTCAACGGACAGCTCTCCCAGATCATCGGGCAGGTGAAGACGCTGTCGGAGCGCTTCGACTCGGTGAACCACGGGATGCGCAGTCAGTCCCAGGGCGCGCGGCAGATCGCCGACGCGATGTCGCAGCTCATGGACGGCGCGCGGCAGAGCGCCGCCTCCCTGAAGGATTTCAATGCGGCGACGGCGCATCTCCGCGACGCGGTGGCGAGCCTCAAGCAGGAGATCTCGCACTTCAAGGTCGGGGACTGACGAGGCAGGACACTCGTGCTTCGGGTGGAGTTCATCGCCGGGGGTCTCACGTACGCGCTGCCCGCGAGGGACGTCGTGGAGGTGCTGCCACGCGTGTCTCTCCGAGCGGTTCAGGCCGCGCCGCCGGGCGTCGCGGGGCTCTTCACCTGTCGCGGAACCGTCGTCCCCGTGGTCGACGCCGCGCTCCTCGTTTGCGGATCGCCGTGTCCCGAGCTGCTGGGCAACCGGATCCTCGTGATCCGCCTGTCGGGATCCGAAAGTGGGGCGGACCGGCTCGTGGGCGTTCTGGTGGAGCGCGTGCTCGGCGTCGCCTCGGATGCGGTCACGGAGCAGCGCTCGCTGGAGCTGCGGGATGCTCCGTGGCTCGGGCCCGTGTACGCCTCGCCCGCGGGGCTCGTCCAGCTCTTCGTGGCGCGCGAGGTCCTGCCCGGAGCCGTGATCGACGCGCTTCTCGGGAGCAGGGGATGAGCCACGCCCCCACCGTCGACGAGCTCCTGACGCGCGAGATCGGCCTCGACCCGGCTGCCATCGGCGACGTGGCCATCGACCTCGCCCTGCGCTCGCGCATGAAGGCCCTCGGCGTCTCGAGCGAGGAGAGCTACCTCTCGCGCCTCGCCCTCGGGCCGGCCGAGCGGCACGCGCTGGTGGAAGAGGTCGTCGTGGGCGAGACCTGGTTCTTTCGCGAGAAGGCGGCGTTCGCGCTCCTCGTGGCCTTCGCAAGGAGGCGCCGGATGGAGTCGCCGGCCCGCCCGCTCCGCATCCTCTCCGCGCCGTGCGCGACGGGTGAGGAGCCGTACTCGGCCGCCATGGCGCTCCTCGACGCCCAGCTCCCCGAGAGCGCGTTCGAGATCGACGCCGTGGACGTCTCGGCGCACGCGCTCGCGGCGGCCGAGGCCGGCGTCTACGGTCCGCGCTCGAGCCGCGACGCGCCGGTGCCGCTCCATCACCTGCGCGAGACGGCTGCGGGCCGTTCGATGGTGTCGCCGCGCGTCCGCTCACGCGTGAGGTTCCTGCGAGGAAACCTCGTGGACCCGCTCTTCCTCGCGGGCACGGCCCCGTACGACGCCGTGTTCTGCAGGAACGTGCTCATCTACATGACGAAGGGCGCGAGGCGTACGGTGCTCGATCACCTGGTGCGTCTCGTGGCTCCGGGCGGCATCCTCTTCATGGGGCACGCGGAGGCCGTCAACCTCATGGATCCGCGCTGGAGGCCGTCGGACGGGCCTCCCGAGGCCTTCGCGTTCGTGCGGGCCGCAGAGAGTGCCGCGTGAGCGACGTGGACGGCGCGCCGTTCTTTCCGCCGGCCGGCTGCTGGCGCTCGATCGGCGTTTTCGGCGATCTTTCCTGCCCGGAGCTGCCGCACGTGATGCACTGCCGGAACTGTCCGGTCCTGCAGAGCGCGGCGGCCGGGCTCCAGTCGCGCCCTCTGCCCGAGGGGTACGACGCCTTCTGGGCGGAGCAGGTCGCGGCACCCGTGTCCCTGCCGCCCGCCGAGCTGTCGCTCGTGGTCTTCCGCATCGCGTCCGACTGGCTCGCGCTCGAGTCCACGCTCTTCGTCGAGATCGCCAACCCGCGCGCCCTGCACCGCATTCCGCACCGCGAGCACACGCTGGTCTCGGGCCTCGCGAACATCCGCGGACAGCTCTGCCTCTGCGTGTCGCTCGCGGGGCTCCTCGAGCTGCCCGTGACCGGAGAGGGCACGGGACGGGAGCGGCTCGCCGTGATCGATCAGGACAAGAGCTCGTGGGGCTTTCGCGTCGACGAGGTCGCGGGCACCGTGCGGGTCGCGGAGGCCGCGCTCACGGCCCCTCCCGCGACGCTGCCGCCGAAGCTGTCCTCGGTGACGCGGGGCGTCTTCGAATGGAGCGGAAGGCGCGTCACGCTGCTCCACGGCCCGAACCTCGTCGCCGCGCTCCGAAAGGTCGTCTCGTGAGCCCGTTGAACCTCCTCGACGAGCTCTTCCGCGACGAGATCGCGCGGCAGACGGCCGCGATGAAGTCCGCGCTCTCGGCGCTCGTCAGGAACCAGAGCGCGCTCACCGCCGACTCCCCGATCGTCCTGGCGGCGCAGGCCCTCAAGGGGGCCGCCCGGGCCGCGGGCTTCACCGTGGTGGGAAGGCTCACCGAGGACCTCGAGACGTTTCTCGACGCGGCGTCCCGGGTCGGGAAGCCGCTCTCGACCCGGGATCTGGAAGTCATCCGCAAGTCCATCGCTCTCCTCGAGGAGTTCGGCGTCCTCTCGCGGCCCGAGGCCGACGATCTCGCGCGGCGCGAGAGGAAGACGCTCTCCGAGCTGTCTGCCGCGCTGACGGGGGAGACCGCTCCGGAGCCGCGGCCCGAGCGCCGCCCCTCGGGCGCCTTCGGGAACACGCTCGAGCTCTACCGGCTCGAATGCGAGGTCCACACGGGCACGCTCACGGATGGGCTGCTGCTCCTCGAGAAGGACCCTTCGCGCATCGAGGAGGTCGAGCCCCTCATGCGCGCGGCGCACTCCATCAAGGGCGCGGCCCGCGTCGTGGGCCTCGATGCGGCCGTGAGGCTCGCTCACGCGATGGAGGACCACTTCGTGAGGGTCCAGCGCGGGGAGATCGGCATCTCTCCCGAGGCGGTGGAGGTGCTCCTCGCGGGGACCGACACGCTCCTCCGGCTCGCGGAGTCGACCGACGAGAAGCGCGGCGCGACGCCACCCGAGGACGCGGCGGTGCTCGCTCTCGCGACGCAGGTGGCCGCGCTGGGCACGGCACCTGCCGGCGTGGAAGAGCCCGAGCTCCCGCGCGCTGCGTCGGAGTCTCTGGCGGTGGAGGGGCCGCGTCCGGTTCGGAGGGACGCCGATCGCCCGCTCCGCATTTCGGCCGACCGCCTGTCGCGTCTCGTCGCGCTGTCGAGCGAGGTGCTCGTCGAGGCCCGACGGCTCGCCCCGTTCCTCGAGCGCCAGCACCGCCTGAGGGTGACGCAGACCTCCCTCGCCGATCTCGTCAACGAGGTCCACCAGCTCCTCGGGGCTCCCCCCGCCACCGATTCCGTGGGGGCCCGCATCGCCGAGCTGCGCTCGCGGGTCTCGGAATCGCGACAGCACCTGATCGACTGGACGACGGACTTCGAGGAGCACTCGCGAAGGTCCGAGGAGCTGGCGCTGCGCCTCTTCGAGGAGGCCTCCGCGAGCCGCATGCGGCCGTTCGGCGAAGCCCTCCGCGCGTTCCCCCGCATGGTGCGCGACGTGGCGCGGCGCCTCGGAAAGAAGGCCGAGCTCGTCCTCGAGGGCGAGGACGTCCCCGTGGACCGCGACATCCTCGAGAAGCTCGACGCCCCGCTCAACCACATCCTCAGGAACGCCGTGGATCACGGGCTCGAGACGCCGGACGAACGCAGGAAGGCCGGCAAGCCCGAGCGCGGCGTGATCCACCTGTCGGCGCGGCAGCGGGCGGGCATGGTCGAGATCCTCGTGCGCGACGACGGCCGGGGGCTCGACCTCGGTCGCATCCGCGCTCGCATCCTCGTGAACGGCCTCGCCAGCGAGCGCGAGGTCGAGGGCCTCTCCGAGGAGCTGGTCCTCGATCACATCTTCGCGCCCGGCTTCTCGACGACCACCGAGGTGAGCGAGATCTCCGGCCGGGGCGTGGGGCTCGACG
>JAEUQS010000470.1 GCA_016789625.1 Acidobacteriota bacterium
CGCATCGCGAAGGCCGAGGGCCGGAGCCGGGCCACGGCAGAAGCTCTGCGGCGTGCGCTGGATGCCCTCGAAGGCTGAAGTCGGACAGGTGTTTCCCGAGGCCGGGTTCTCCCGGCGGGGGGCCTGGGGGGATCGAGAAACCCCCAGGAAAATTTACGCCGGGTGCAGGGAGCCGTTCGTGGGAGGCCTCTCCGCGTGGCGGGAGAGCCAGTCCTTGAGGCGTGAAAGATCCGGGCTCTCGACGCCCGTCACGAACTCGGCGCCAGCCGAATAGAGAAGGACGCGCCCGCCCCGTTCGTCGGTCACGAAGCCGCCGGCGCGGCACCGCGTGATCTTGACCTGAACGGCGAGCTCGAGCTCGTCCACGACGGCCTTGAGGTCGTACGCAGCGCCCGGACGGAGAGGGCACGCGACCTCGAGCAGCGCACCTTCCTGAGACAGATTTCGGATGCCGACGGGCACCGACGCCTTGATCTTGCCGTTGCCTCCATGGCCTATCGGCACACGCTGTGACTTGCGTCGCTCGGGGCTCATGCAGGAATCCTACACCCGGGACACCCTGCCGAATCCAAAGACAATTCCTGTAGATCCGCCCATGCAGAAAAAGGCGAGCGAAGCGAGCGGAGCGGAAGGGCTAAGACGTCAGTTCCGTGAGGAATCTCGTGTCCTCGCGCCAGCCGGGTTTCACCACGACCGTGAGCTCGATGTGGAACCGTCCGCCGAAGACCTTCTCCAGCTCGAGCCGCGCCGCGGTGCCCGCGTCCTTGATCATCGAGCCCCCGCGGCCCAGCACGATGCCCTTGTGGTTGTCCTTCTCCACGATCACGTCGAGCGCCACCACCGTGAGCTTGCGCTCCTCGTCCTCGCGGTAGGAGCGCACCACCACGCCGAGCCCGTACGGGATCTCCTCGCGCGTCCGCTCCAGGAACTTCTCGCGCACGATCTCGGCGACCCGCGTCGCGTCGTCGGTCGTCGTGATCGTCTCCTGCGGAAACAGCTCGTCGCCCGGCGGAAGATGAGAGAGGAGCGCCGCGGTGAGCTGGGCGAGACCATCGCCCGTGAGGGCCGAGATGGGCACGATCTCGTCGAAGATCTTCGCGTCCGAGAGCTGCGCCATGAGAGGCAGCAGACGGTTCTTCTCCACGAGGTCGATCTTGTTGAGCACCGCGAGCCGCGGAGGCGGCGCCTTCGCGAGGATCTTGAGCGAGAAGCGGTCGCCGCCCCCCCACTCCGCCGAGGCGTCGATGACGAGGAGCCGCACGTCCTCCTCGCGAATCGCCTCGTAGGCCTCGTCGAGCATGAGCTTGTTGAGCCGGTGGAGCGGCTTGTGGAGTCCCGGCGTGTCCACGAAGACCATCTGGCCTTCGGCGCTGTTGCGGATTCCGAGGACGCGGCGGCGCGTCGTCTGCGGCTTGTCCGAGACGATCGCGACCTTGGTGCCGACGAGCGCGTTCACGAGCGTCGACTTCCCCACGTTCGGGCGGCCCACGACCGCGACCGTTCCCGCCTTTCGCGGCCCCGATGGCTTCGTGGTCCCGTGAGGCTCGAGCCCTGCGCGCACTTCGTCGTCGATCAACGTCCACCCGCTTCCGCGCTCTCGCGCTCCACACGCCGCGTCTCGCGCTTCACCTTGACGCGGTGAATGCGCTTCCGGTCTGCTTCTTCCACGGAAAAGAGGAGCCCGCCCTCGTGGGTCTTCTCGCCCGGCCTCGGGATGTGCCCGAGACGCGCGGAGACGAGACCCGCCACGGTGTCGTACTCGGCGGGCGGGAACGTGACCCCGAAGAGGGACCCCACCTCCGACACCCGTACGCGGCCCGCCACCGAGTAGCTGCCGTCGGCGAGCGGAATCACCGTGTCGAGCGCGTCCTCGTGCTCGTCGGCGATCTCCCCCACGAGCTCCTCCACGAGGTCCTCGAGCGTGACGAGCCCCGTCACGGCGCCGTATTCGTCCACGACCACCGCGAGATGCTGACGGCGCCTGCGGAAGTCGGCGAGAAGCGTCGTGATCGTCTGGCATTCCGGCGCGAACAGGGCCTCCCGCGCGAGGGGCCGGGCGGTGGCGGGCGGCGTCGGGGAACGCAGCACGGTGAGGATGTCCTTCACGTGCACCACGCCCACGGGCTTGTCGACCCCGCCGTCGACGAGCGGGATGCGCGTGAACTTCGTGCGCACGAAGAGGTCCACGATCTCCGAGAGCGGAGCCGTGACGTCGGCGACCGTCATGTCCGGCCGCGGGGTCATCACCTCGCGCACGGTGCGGTCTCCGAAATCCACGGCGCGGGAGACGAGCTCTTCCTCGTGCTTCTCGAGGAGTCCCTCCTCGCGCGCCACGTCGAGGAGCGCCTTCATCTCGATTTCCTTGGTCTGCTCGCGCTCGCGCTCGCGATCCGGCGTCTCGGGGCTGTCCTTCGCCCGCCCGCTCCGCCCGTCCTCCTCTTCCTCGCCGTCGTACACGAGCCGCGCGAGGAACGGATAGAGAGGCACCGCGCAAAGCGTCGCCACGGGAGCCAGCCACGCGAAGCTCCGGAGCATCTCGTCGGCGCCGCGGAGCGCCACCTGGCGCACGACGAACGCCTCGAGCACGAGCCAGCCGAAGAGGAGCGTGATGGCGGCGATGAGCCAGGGCTCGGGCAGGCCGAGCGTCGCGAGGAACGGGCCGAGCGAGAGAAGACCTCCGAGCACCGCGCTCTGGGCCGTCATGCGCACGGCGATGCGCGACACGTGGACGTACTCGGGCGAAAGAAGCTGGCGGAAGCGCCTCGGGTTTTCCTCGAGGAGCGCCTTGCGTTT
>JAEUQS010000501.1 GCA_016789625.1 Acidobacteriota bacterium
GAACGCAAACCCCACGAACGTTCCGGTGAAGCGCGCCGGAACGATCCCGACGACGGTGTAGGGAAGGCCGTTCAGGGTCACGGCGCTTCCGAGGACCTCGCGACTCGCCCCGAAGCGCCGCCGCCAGAGCCTCTCCGAGAGGAGGACGGTCGACGTTCCCGGCGTGTCGTCGGCGGGGAGGAACGTGCGGCCCAGGAGCGGTGCGACGCCGAGAGCCTCGAAGTAGTTGGCCGAGGTCACCTGCACCGAGAGGAGCTCGGCAGCCTGAAGGGATTCCGCCTGTCGCAGGCTGACGACGGTGCTGGAGAACGCCGCGAGGGACGCGAACGAACGGCCCGCGCTCTCTCGCAGGTCGCGAAGATCGAGCGAAGAGAAGGCGTGAAAGCTCGAGCCGTCCTTCGCGGTGCGGTGCACGTTGACGAGCCGATCGGGCTCGTGGGCCGGCGCCTCTCTCAGGAGGATCGCGCTCACGAGGCTGAAGATCGCCGTCGCGACGCCCATTCCGAGCGCGAGCGTGACGACGGTCGACACGAGGAACCCGGGAGTTCTCGCGAGTCCGCGCGCGGCGACGCGAAAGTTGAGGCTCATGGCGGCTCCTCCTCGGGTTCGGAAGGGCCTCGCAACGCGGGTGCCAGGAACGACGGCGCCTTCGCGTTCCGGCGCGGGCGTTCGGGTTCCGGTTCCGGAATCCGCGGTGCCACGAGCGGACGGGCGACCGCGGGGAACCCGCGAAATCCCGCGTTTCGGGCTGGCGCGCCGTCTGCATAGCGCTGCGTGGAGTCAGACATGCGCACCTCCTCGATCCTCCCGGACGTCCGGGCCGCACTGAGATCGCTGCGGCGCACACCGGGCTTCGCGCTCGTCGCGGTGATCACGCTCGGCCTCGGCATCGGCGCCAACACCTCGATGTTCAGCATCCTCAACGGGTACATGCTGGAGCCCCTGCCCTATCCGAAGGGCGAGCAGCTCGACCGCATCTATCGCGCGACGCCGCAGGACCCTCGCGGAGGCTTCTCCGCCGCCGACTATCTCGACCTGCGGCGGGAGGCAGGCGGCTACGGCGAGATCGCGGCTTACGCCAGCGCCGACATGGGTCTCGCGGAGCCCGGACGTCCGGCCCTTCCGGCCGCGGGCCTGCGCGTCTCGGCGAACCTCTTCGCGACGCTCGGAACCGGACCCAGCCTCGGCCGGAGCTTCAGGCAGGAAGAAGAGATCTCGGGCAAGCACCGCGTCGTCGTCATCAGCCATCGCTTCTGGCAGAACCGATTCGGCGGGGACGCGCACATCGTCGGCCGCAGCGTTCGAATCGACGCCGAGCAGCACGAGATCGTCGGTGTGCTGCCCGAGACGTTCAGCGACTGGCGCCACCTGACCTGGGTCGACGTCTTCCGTCCGCTCGGTTTCACGGCCGCGGAGATCGCGGACAGGAGCACCACGTCCCTGCGCCTCGTGGGTCGCCGCTCCGGGAGCGCCGCCGACGCCGGGCGCTTCATCGCGGCGTTCGGAAGCCGGCTCGCCAAGGCCTTTCCGGCGATCCACGCCGACGCCACCTGGCGGGCCGTCTCCATGGAGTCGACGTTCCTGCCTCGCGAGGGCCAGCTCATGGTCGGCATGCTCATCGGGCTCTCGGGCTTCGTGCTGCTCATCGCGTGCTCCAACCTCGCGAACCTCCTCCTCTCCCGCACGATGGCCCGCGCCCGCGAGCTCGCGATGCGCACCGCCCTCGGAGCCTCGCGGATGCAGGTGCTGCGTCCGCTCATCTTCGAAGCGCTTCTCCTCGCGCTCGCGGGCGGCGCCTGTGCCGTGCTCGTGGCTGGCTGGGCCTTCGACTGGATGGCCGTCGCCAGCCGGTCCGACAGTGGGGTCGGAATGCGGCTCACCCTCAACTGGCACGTCCTCGCCTGGGCGTTCGGCGCGTGCCTCTTCACGGCTCTCGCGTTCGGCGTCGCCCCGGCGCTCTACTCGCTGAGGCTGGACCTCAACGGCACGCTCAAGAGCGGCTCCCGCGGTCTCAGCGCCGGGCGGGGCCGGCAGACGTTCCGCAGCGCGCTCATCGTGGGTCAGTTCGCGCTCGCCATGGTGCTCCTCGCGGGGGCCGCGCTCTTCGTGCGCGGAATCCGCGAGCTGAACGATCGCCGTTACGGCTGGCAGTCCGACCAGCTCGTCACGGGCAGCATCGATCTCCCGAGCGCGCGATATCCGGGCGACGACGAGATCACGGAGTTCCAGAAGAAGGCCGTGCAGACGCTCGAAGCGGTTCCGGGCGTCGCCTCGGCCAGCTTCTCTTACGAGATGCCGTTCTTCGGGCTGAACGAGCCCCGCAAGTACGTCGTCTCGGGGCGCGAGCTGCCCGAGCCGGGCCGGGAGCCGGTCGCGCACGTCAACGGCGTCAGCCCCCGCTATTTCGAAACGGTGGGCACCCGGCTGATCGAAGGGCGCGTCTTCGACGATCGCGACACCCTCGCGGCCCCGCGCGTCGTCGTCATCAACCAGTCCATGGCCCGCGGTCTCTTCGGAAACGCGAGCCCGCTCGGCAAGCGCCTCGCGCGAGCGGGCGCGCAAGACCTTCGCGGGGCGGAGATCGTCGGCGTCGTCAGCGACGTGAGGTCCGTCGCGCCCGACGCGAACCCCGTGGACTACCAGCTCTATCAGCCCGCGGCCCAGGAGCCCCGGCGCGCGAGCCAGCTCGCCGTGCGTGTCGAAGGAGTCGCGCCGTCGTCTCTCGTGGAGAGCGTTCGCACGGCCCTGGCCACGCTCGACGCGGATCTGCCGGTCAGGACGCTGCGAACGGGGGAGACCGCCGTCGCGCGCGCCAACTACGGGCTGGGCGTCATCGCCAGCATCCTCTCCGCTCTGGCCCTCCTCGGGCTGGGGCTCGCCTCACTGGGCGTCTACGGCGTCGTCGCCCGCACGGTGGCGCAGCGCACCTCGGAGTTCGGCATCCGCATCGCGCTGGGAGCGCAGTCCGGGGACATCACGCGTCTCGTCCTCTCTTCCGGGGCCAGGCTCGCGCTCCTCGGCTCGGCGCTCGGGCTCGTGGGCGCCGCCGGCGTCTCGCGGCTCATCGTCATGGCCTTCCCGAGCATTCCCACGACGAGCGTGCCCGTGCTCGCGGGGGTGACCGTTCTCCTCATCGGGATCGCCCAGATCGCCTGCTACCTTCCCGCGAGAAGCGCCTCGCGCGTGAACCCCACCGAAACCCTGAGGGCCGAGTAACGTGAAGGCACACAGCATGCTCATCGACGAAGGAACCGCCATCCTCAGGGACACCCGGGCCGCCATCCGGTCATTGCTCCGCGCGCCGGGCTTCACGCTCGTCGCCATCCTCACGCTCGGGCTCGGCATCGGGGCGAACACGTCGATGTTCAGCCTGCTCAACGAGGTGATGCTCCGCCCGCTGCCCTATGCCGACAACGACCGGCTGGACCGCATCGTCCGGTCCACCGAGCAGGAAGTCAGCGGAGGCTTCTCGCCGGCCGACACCCTCGACGCGGCGTCGGGGTTCGGCGGGTACGGCGAGATCGCGGCCTACGGCACCGCGCAGCTGAGCCTGGCCGAGCCGGGCCGGCCGGCCGAGATGGCCCCGGCGCTCCGCGTCTCCGCGAACTTCCTCTCGCTCCTCGGCGTCGAGCCGCAGCTCGGGCGCGGCTTCGTGCCCAAGGAAGCCGTGCGCGGAAATCACCGCGTGCTCGTGATCAGCCAGCGCGCGTGGCAGAACCGCTTCGGCGGGCGCAGCGACATCGTGGGCCACACCGTGAGGGTCGACGGCGAGGTGCACGAGATCGTCGGCGTGCTGCCCGCGAGCTTCAACGACTGGCGCCACCTGGGCTGGGTCGACCTCTTGAGGCCGCTGGGGCTCGACGAGAAGGAAATCGCCGACCGCAGCGGCACGTGGCTCGAGCTCATCGGAAAGAGGTCCGCCGGCATCACACGCGAAGAAGGCGAGGCCTTCGTCACGGGCTTCGGGAGCCGCCTCGCCAAGGCGCACCCCGAGGTCCATGCCAAGAGCGTGTGGCGTTCGACCCCGCTCAGCGCGGCCGCCGCGGGCGACAACGGACCGACCACGCTCGCGATGCTCATCGGGCTCTCCGGGTTCGTGCTGCTCATCGCGTGCTCCAACCTCGCGAACCTGCTCCTGGCCCGCACCATGGCCCGCGCCCGCGAGTTCGCCGTGCGCACCGCGCTCGGGGCGTCCCGCACGCGGCTGCTGCGTCCGCTGTTCCTCGAGTCGTTGCTCCTGGCCCTCACGGGCGGCGCGTTCGCCGTGTACGTCGCGGTGCTGGTGGCCGACTGGCTCGCGGTGCGGAGCACGGGCGACAACGGGGAACGGGTCGTCCTGGCGCTCGACTGGCACGTCCTCTCCTGGACGTTCGGAGCCTGTCTCTTCACGGCCGTCGTGTTCGGCGTCGCGCCCGCCCTCTTCACGCTGCGGCTGGATCCCAACGGCACGCTCAAGGGCGGAGGCCGGGGGACGACCTCCGACAGAGGCCATCAGAGGTTCCGGCAGTTCCTCATCGTGGGACAGTTCGCTCTCGCCATGGTGCTCCTCGCCGGCGCGGCGCTCTTCGCGCGGGGTCTTCACGAGATCAACAACCGCCGGCAGGGCTGGGAGTCGAACAACCTCGTCACGGGCCGCATGCTCCTTCCGGCGGGCGCGTATCCCGACGCGACGGCGATCTCGGAGTTCCAGCGGCTCACCGTCGAGCGGCTCGAGGCGCTGCCGGGCGTCGCCTCGGTCAGCGTCTCGTATTCGATGCCGTTCTTCGGCCTCTCGGAGCCGCGCAGCTACGTCGTCGAGGGCCGTGTGACGGAGCCCGGCCGCGAGCCGGCGGCGCACATCAACGGCGTCAGTCCACGCTATTTCGAGACGGTCGGCACGCGGATCTTCATGGGTCGCGCGTTCAGCACGCGGGACACGCTCGATTCCCCGAAGGTCTTCATCATCAACCAGGCGATGGCCCAGGGACTTTTCGGGAAGGAGAGCCCTCTCGGCCGGAAGATCGCGCGGGCCGGCGGCAAGAGCCTCGAGTGGGGCGAGGTCGTCGGCGTCGCGGCCGACGTTCAGTCGGTCTACCCGAACCCGGGACCGGTGAAGTATCAGCTGTATCAGCCGCTCGCGCAGGAGCCGCGGCCGCTCTGCGAGATCGCCGTGCGCACCGCCGGCGTCGCGCCAGCGACTGTGGTGGACGGAATCCGCACCGCGATGACGGCGCTCGATGCCGATCTGCCCGTGCGCCGGCTGCAGCCGGCGGGCGCCACGATCGCCCGCGCGAACTACCAGCTCGGGGTGCTGAGCAGCATGTTGTCGTCGATCGCGCTCCTCGGCCTCGGGCTCGCGTCGCTCGGAATCTACGGCGTCATCGCCCGCACGATGGCGCAGCGCACCGGCGAGTTCGGCATCCGCCTCGCGCTCGGAGCGCAGGTGAGAGACATCACGCGCCTCGTCCTGGCTTCCGGGGCGAAGCTCGCGTTTCTCGGATCCGCCATCGGGCTCGCCGGGGCCTACGGGATCTCGCGGCTCCTGAACGCCGCCTGGGAGGGCATGCAGATGAACAGCGGGCTCGTCCTGACCGGAGCGACGCTCGTGCTGACCTCGATCGCGCTCCTCGCCTGCTACATCCCCGCGCGCAGCGCGTCGCGCCTGAACCCCACGGAGATCCTCCGGTCCGAGTAGGGGCGGCCAAGGCTCCCTGACTTGTATCCCTAGGGCTTCTATGTATGATACGTAGCGGTTCTAGGGATAGGACGAGAGGAGCACATGCCGCCGCTTTCGAAAGACCTCGTCGCCGCCTCGGCGATTCCGCTGATCCTCTCGATCCTGAAGAAGGGCGACAGCTACGGCTACGCCATCATCCAGGAGGTCCGCGAGAGATCCGGCGGCGAGATGCAGTGGGCCGACGGCATGCTGTACCCGATCCTCCACCGGCTCGAGAAGCGCAAGCTCGTGCAGTCGTACTGGGGCGTGGCGGAGAACGGCCGGAAGCGAAAGTACTACCGCCTCCACCGTTCCGGCGCAGAAGAGCTCGAGACGCTGCGGGCGCACTGGACGAGGCTGCACGGCATGCTGAACCAACCCGAAGGAGGCGCGTGATGTTCGATCTGAAAAGGGCGGTCGAGACCTGGAGCCATACCGTGCGCGCCGGGCGCTGCGAGGGGACCGAGAGCGTCGACGAGCTGACCGATCATCTCTATTGCGAGATCGACCGGGCCCGCGCCGAAGGCCTGTCCGACGAGCAGGCGTTCGCGGCGGCGGTGGCCCGCATCGGCGCGCCCAAGGCTCTCGTGGCGGAGCAGGCGAAGAACCGCACGCTGCGCCAGACGGTCTGTGCTCTCGAGGCGCGCGACGCGAACCTGCCGGGTAGCGGACGGAGCCTGCTGGTCGCGCACGCGATCCTCTGGGCCGCGGTGATCCTCGCCGCGTCGATCCTGCTCTCGAAATCGTCCGCGTCGACGGCCTTCGCGTTCCTTCTCACGGGTGTCCTCGTCCCCGCCTGGTGGGCTTCGGAGCTGCTCCTCCGGCGTGGCCTGCGCCGGGCCGGGGGCCCGTCGTGATGGCCCTTCTCATGGGGCTGAAGACGGTCTCTCCGGCCGATCTGCAGCGTCTGCTCCGGGAAGGCGCCGTCCACGCGATCGACGTCAACTCGCCGCAGAGCTGGGCAGAGGCCCATGTCCCTGGAGCGAAGAGCCTGGATCCCGCGGGCTACGGAGCCGCCGATCTCCCGGAAGACCGTACGGCGAGCCTCGTCTTCTACTGCTCCAACCCCTGGTGCCGGAAGGCGCCGCAGGCCGCCCTCCGTGCCCGCAAGCTCGGCTACGAGAACGTGAAGGTCATGTCCGCGGGAATCCAGGGCTGGGTCGGCGCGGGCCTGCCGATCGAGTCCGGCGCCGCAAGGTAGGCGGGGAGGCCGCTCATCGCCGAGAATGGTCGGCGATGCCGAGCACGCGCCGCCTTCTTCCCTGGCTCCTGGCCGGAGCCTGGTCCCTTTCGCTCGCTTCCCTCCACGCCGCGCCACCCCTCGTGACGTTCACGAGCGTGCCCGAGGTCGTCGGGCCGGGCCTCATCTCGACGTCGAAACCCGAGGTGCGCATTGCCGTGAGCCCCGATGGCATGCGCCGGCTCTGGGGAACCATTGGCTGGGAGGGCGGGCCCGGCGGCTGGGACATCTGGGGCTCGGCGCTCGCGAACGGGGTGTGGTCGGCGCCGGCGCCCGTGTCGTTCAACACGCCGTCGAAGGAGTTCGACCCCTCTTTCGCGCCGGACGGCCGCGGCGTCTACTTCTTCTCGAACCGCCCCGGCGGCGCGGGCGGCGACGACCTCTACTTCGTGCCTCTGGATCCCGTGGCCGGCCTCTACGGCTCGCCCGTGAACCTGGGCCCCTCGGTCAACGGCTCGAAGGACGAGTGGGCGCCCGTGGTGAGCGCGGACGGCCGATACCTCCTCTTCGCGAGCGACAGCCGCGGAGGCCTGGGCCTGCACGACCTCTATGTGGCGGAACGCCTGAAGAAGGGCGCCGTGGAGAGCTGGGGCAAGACCCGCGCGCTCAAGGGCCTGAACTCGAAGGACGACGACTTCGATGCCGCCTGGCTGTCCGACGGGAAGACGATCGTCTTCTCGCGCAAGGCCGAGACGAGCGAGGAGATGCGGCTCTTCGTGAGCCGCGCGCTGGGCGCCGTGGATGGCACGTACACGCCTCCGATGCCGCTCGGGAGCCCCATCAACCGGGAGGGCGGCATGAGCCTCGGACCGTCCGTCACGGCCGCCGAGCCGGGCGCGCTCTACTTCACGTCGGTGTCCGCGACACCCGCGTCGGCGCCGGGCCTTCTCGACATCTTCCGGGTGACCTACACCCTGGCGCCCTGAAGCGCAGGGGAGTGATACTTCATTCCATGCTTTTCGAAGGACCCGCGATCTTCCCCGAGGAGTATCTGGAGGAGCTCTGTCCGCCGCCCCTGGCGGCGGTTCTCCGGAAACGGAATGGCTGGCTCACGGCGGACGGCCTCCACGTGCGGGGCGTGTGTCTCGAGCCGCGATGGCATTCGCTGGACTTCGCCTGGAGGAAGGAAGCCTTCCACAGGCGCTATACGCTGCGCCGCATGGACGTCCCCTTCGCGCAGAACTGTGTCGGGGACCAGTTCATTCTGCGGGACCAGAGGGTCCACCGGCTCTGGGCCGAGACGGGTCACCTGGACGATCTCGGGTGCGACCTCCCCTCGTTCCTGGGAAACCCCGGGGCGCATCTCGAGACCCGATACCTGAAGCTCCTCGGAAAGCCCCTCGAGCCGGGGCAGCTTCTCTCCGTCTATCCGTTCCGTTGCAGCGCGCAGGCCGAAGCCGGCGTCTCCGTGCGCGCGATTCCAGCGCTCGAGGTCATCGCGTTCAACGCGGATCTCTACAAGCAGATCGGCGACCTGCCCCGCGGCACGCGCATTCAGGTGAAGATCACCGAGTAGGACACCGTGCTCGCGTCGTGATCTGCCGCGGTCTCCCACGGCAGATCACGCGCGGACTCCGCTCACTTCCTGAGGACGAGCACTCCGGCCAGCGCGACGAGGCCGGCCAGCAGGATGAGGCCCCACTCCGTGAGGGTGGGAATGGTGGAGAGCACGATTCCCACGACGACCGAGTAGGGGTTGCTCGCGGAGCAGCCCGCCGCATCGGTCGCGGTGATCGTGAACGAGGCGGACGTGGGGCCTGTGGGCGTGCCCGAGATGAGCGCGGTGGTCGGGCCGCTCGAGGTGAGGGTCAGGCCGGCCGGCAGCGCTCCGGAGGTGACGCTGAACGTGTAAGGCGCCGTGCCGCCGCTCGCGGTGAGCGTCTGGCTGTACGGGATGCCGGCCGTCATCACGGCCAGAGAGGTGGGGGAGATGGAGATGATCGGACAGCCGGCCTGACCCGAGTACAGCCGCGATCCGAAGCAACCCGCCGAGTCGGTGGCCGTCACCGTGAAGGAGAAGCCGGCGGTCGAGGTGGGCGTGCCCGAGAGGAGAGCCGTCGACGTTCCGCTCGAGACGAGGGTCAGACCCGGCGGGAGAGACCCGCCCGTGACGCTGAACGTGTACGGCGCAGTGCCTCCGGCGGCCGTGAGCGTCTGACTGTAGGGCAGACCCGTGACTGGCGCGGGAAGGGTCGCCGGGGAGATCGAGATGACGGGACACGCGATGAGGCTCAGGTAGATGATCGATCCGAAGCAACCGGCCGCGTCGGTGGCCGTCAGCGTGAAGTTGAAGCCGCCGGACGCCGTGGGAATTCCCGAGAGGAGAGCGGTCGTGGGGCCGCTCGAGACGAGCGTCAGACCCGGCGGGAGAGCTCCGGCGGTGATGCTGAACGTGTAGGGTGCCGTGCCGCCGCTCGCCGTGATCGTCTGACTGTAGAGCACGCCGGCCACCGTGGCGGGGAGAACCTGCGGCGAGAGCGAGATGATGGGACAGATCGCGGGGTTGATGATGATGGTATAGGGCCGGTCACCGAAGCAGCCGACGGAGTCCGTCGCGCGAACGGTGAACGTGAAGCTCCCAGCCTGCGTCGGGGTTCCGCTGATCAGGCCCGTTGCCGGGGCGAGCGAAAGTCCCGGCGGGAGGGAGCCCGTGAGGAGGCCGTACGTGTAGGGCGGCGTGCCGCCCGTGGCCGTGATGGCCTGACTGTAGAGCTGGCCCAGGGTCCCGTTGGGCAGCGTCGCCGGCGAGAGCGAGATGACCGGGCAGTTCACCTGTGCGGTGTAGAGCCGGCTTCCGAAACAGAGCGCGGAGTCGGTGGCCGTCACGGTGAACGAGAACGCGCCCGAAGAGGTCGGTGTGCCCGAGAGGAGAGCCGTCGACGGTCCGCTGGGAACCAGCGTCAGGCCCGGAGGCAGAGCTCCCGAGGTGATCGTGAACACGTAGGGGGGCGTGCCGCCCGAGGCCGTGATCGTCTGGCTGTAGAGCGAGCCGGCGACGGCCGGGGGGAGCGTCGCGGGGGAGACGAGAATCGTCGGACACGCGGGGGCGTTGATGACGATGGTGTAGACCTGCGATCCGAAGCAGTTGTTCGCGTCGGTCGCCCGCACCGTGAACGTGAAGCTGCCGGTCGTCGTCGGCGTGCCGGAGAGGAGGCCCGTGGACGGCGCGAGCGTGAGGCCGGGAGGCAGGGACCCGGAGATCAGCGTGAACGTGTAGGGCGCCGCGCCTCCGGTCGCCGAGATGGTCTGGCTGTACGGGGTACCCACGGAGCCGTTGGGCAGAGCCGCGGGGGAGACGACGATCGGGCTGCACGCGGGGCACACGGCCGCGTTGTTCGTGTCGAGCGTGACGGCGCCGTTGCGCGCCAGGGCGCGTCCCGAAAGGGACGCTCCGGTCGTGAGCGTGATGCTCGCGAGCGCGAGGACGTTGCCCGCGAAGGCCGTGGCGGTACCGAAGGTCGCCGAGCTGCCGATCTGCCAGAAGATGCTGCAGTTCGAGCCCCCGTTGATCACGAGAACCCGCGAGTTGCTCGCCGTGGTGAGAGTGCTCCCGATCTGGAAGATGAAGACGGCGTTCGGATCGCCCTGCGCGTCCAGCGTGAGCGTCCCCGTGAGCTGGGCCGAGGTCGAGAAGCGGTACACGGCAGGGGTCAGGGTGAGCCCACCGAGATCCTGGCCCGTGAGGTCCGTGTTGAAGGCCTGCCCCGCGACGAAGTTGTAGGCGGTGGTGAGGTCGCTTTGCGCCTGCTGGGCGACGGCGTCGTTGATGTGGATCGTGCCGCCGGTGACCGTGCCCGGCGGGAAGCCCGTCACCGCGGTACCGGGGGCGACTCCGAGGTCTCCGATGATCGTCGTCGCGCCCGTGTTCGTGACGGTCGAACCGGCCAGGACCGCGAAGGTCGCGGCTTGTCCGAGCGGGGGAGCCGTCTGACCGAGGCCCGGTGAGGGTGCGCACAGGAGAGCGGTCAGGCCGACGAATGCCAGAGCCGTCCGATAGGACCGGGGGGAGCAGTCCGGATTTTTCATTGTAGGACTTTCACAAAAGCAGGATCTACGCACCGGACCCTGAGACTCTGAATCTCTGGAAGCGGTGCCTGATCGAAAGAGAGCGAACGCGAACCCTGGCAGGTGACGAGACGCCTTTCTCGGAGGACTTCGAAGCCGCAAGGCCCGTGCCACTACGGAAGGTCGAGCACCTCGCGCACTTTCCTCAGCAGGGCGTCCGGGGAGAACGGCTTCTGCAGGAAAGGTAGACCGGCATCCAGGATCCCGTGCCTCACGACGGCCTCGTCGGTGTAGCCCGAGATGATGAGGACTCGCGCCGCGGGAGCGAGGCTCGGCAGGAGCCTGAGGAGCTCACCCACGCGCAGGCCGGGCATCACGCCGTCGGTGACGATGATGTCGGGGCGGAGGGCGTCGCTCTGGAGGTGCTTCAGCGCCGCGTCGCCGTTGGATGCGTCGACGACGTCGTAGCCGGCGGATTCCAGGGTTCTGCGGATGAGCCGCCGGAGCATCTCCTCGTCCTCGACGAGGAGGACCCGCTCGGTGCCTCGTGGCGACGTCGTCCTGCCGGACTGTATGGCGCCCGCCGGCGGGGCCTGAACGATCGGGAGGTGGATCTTGAACGACGTCCCGAGCCCGACCTCCGAGTAGACCCAGATGTACCCCTTCCACTGCTTCACGATGCCGTAGACGGTCGCGAGCCCCAGCCCGGTTCCTCTACCGATCTCCTTGGTGGTGAAGAAGGGCTCGAAGATCCGGGCCTTCGTCGCCTCGTCCATGCCGCAGCCCGAATCGCTCACGGCGATCGACACGTAGTTCCCGGGGACGACGTCGGCATGCTCCCTCTGGTAGTCGCCGTTGAGATGCACGACCTCCGTCTCGATGGTGAGCTTGCCGCCATCGGGCATCGCATCGCGGGCGTTCACGGCGAGGTTCAGGATCACCTGCTCGATCTGTCCCGGGTCCGTCTCCACCAAGCCCAGGGGTTTCGAAAGACGCGTGACGAGCTCGATGTCCTCCCCGATCAGCCGCCTGAGCATCCGGTCCATTCCGGCGGCGATCGTGTTCACGTCGACGAGGGCGCGCGCCACGACCTGCTTGCGGCTGAACGTCAGGAGCTGGCTGGTGAGGCTCGCAGCGCGCTCACCGGCCAGGCGGATCTCCTCGATCTCCTCGCGGAGACCGGGTTCCTCGATCTGTGAGAGGAGGAGCTCACTGTAGCCGAGGATGGCCGTGAGGATGTTGTTGAAATCGTGGGCGACGCCGCCCGCGAGCTGACCCACGGCCTCCATTTTCTGCGCATGCCGCAGCTGATCCTCGAGCAGCTTCTTCTCCGAGACGTCCCGCCCGACGCCGAAGATCGACGTGACCTTCGCCGATTCGTCCCGCAGCGCGACGACCAGGAGGTCCATGGTCCCCAGGGTCCCGCCTTTTCGCAGGAAGGGGACCTCACCCGACCAGGTGCCCCGCTCCACCGCGGTCTGGATGACGAGGCCCGCGTTCGCTTCGCTTTCCGCGGGAACGAGGAAGTCGAACGTCCGCCCGAGAGCCTCCATGCGCTTGTGGCCGTAGACGCGCTCCGCTCCGCGGTTCCAGTAGACGATCCGGTGGGTGACCGGGTCCATAGCGGAAACCGCGTCGTTGAGGTTGTCCAGAATCTGCGCCTGCAGCGCGAGGGCCTCCTCGGCCTCCCTGCGTCTCATGAACTGCGCGATCTGGCTGCCGATGCCCTCGAACATCTTCAGGAGCCGGGGATCGGGCTCGCGCCGGGCGCGACTGTAGAGCTCCAGAACGGCGAGGACCTGCCCTTGTGCGATCACGGGGAAGGCGCAGGCCGAGCGGAGCGCCGCATTCGCCGCAAGGAGCTTCCTCGGAAAGTTGTCGTCGGCGGACAGATCCTCGATCCATACGGCGGCTGCCTCGGCCCAGACCCGTCCGGGCAGTCCTTCGCCCGAGTGGAGCGTCATCGTCGCGGCCACCTGGCGGAAGGAAGCGGTTCCCTCGGCCTCTCCCCAGGATCGTCGGGGATGCAGCATTCCGCCCGATCTGACGTAGAAGGTCGCCACGTCCCAGCCCAGGTTGCGTCCCAGGCTCTCGAGGAGCCGGGGCAGGGCCGCATCGATACTGTCCGAGTCGGCGAGAACGTTCGTGACGTCGGCATGGGCGCGCAGTCGCTGCTCGGTACGCTTGGATTCCGACGCGTCGAAAAACGACAGCTCGAGGACGCCGCCATCCGCGCCGCGGTCCACGAGGCTCGCGTTCACGTGGAGCCAGATCGGGGCTCCGGTCCCGGTTCGGCTTTCGTGCTCGAAGGCGACGGCTTCTCCCGTATCCGGAATGCGTGCGACGAGCGCTTCCCGGTCTGCCAGCGCACGGGCATCGGGGCGCGCCGCCGTCGCCAGGAGGTCGGCGTTCGAGGCGAAGCCCAGCATGCGCAGGGCGGCGGGGTTCATCTCGATGGGGCTGCCGTCACGGTTCAGCCGCGCCACGCCCGCGAGGTTGCGCTCGAAGAGCGTGCGGTACCGGGTCTCCGAAACCGAAAGAAGAGAGAGAGTCCGGGCCAGGGTCAGAGCCTGTTGGAGCTGATGGGCGAGCGTCCGGCCGAACTCGAGCCACGAGTCGTCTGTGAGCGGGATCGAATCGGACGCGAAAACGAGGATGGCGCCCGGCTCCCCTGGCTGGTTGGCGAGCGGCACCAGGAGGAGAGAGTCGTTCGAGAGCCGTTCCAACACGGCCCGCGCGCCGGGTGGGGCCGTTTCGCGACGAAACGCGACGGGTTTCCCCCCCGAAAGGACCCTCCCGAAGAGCGCCTCGTTGGAGAAGACCGTCTCGGCGGCCCGGCGGTGAGCTTCCTCGAGCTGGCTCTCGGGATGAAGCCGCAAGCCCGACGGACCGTCGAGGTACAGGAGGCCCGTCGTGAGACGCGTGGCGGCGAGGGCGTGCACGAGGGCCTTCGCGAGGAGGGCGGTGGGCTCGACCGCCGCGCTCGCGAGCTCGCCGAGACCCTCCACCACCGCCAGCGTCGCCGCGTGCAGCGCCGAGCGCTGGAGGAGCTCCGCGTTCGACGCGAGCTGGCGCCCCAGCTGCCACACGAGGCGCTCCCGATACGCGGCCTCGAGCGACGGGGCGTCGATGGGCACGGGCGCCGGGACACCTGCGGCGCGACTCTCCCAGGCCTCGGTCAGCGCTTCGATGGCGCGCTCGAGCCCCGGCGTGCGGGACACCATCGCATCCGCCCCCACACGCCGGGCGAGCTGCCGGTCGGCATCCTCCACATACGACGCCGACACGAGCACGATGGGTATCGCCGCCAGTACGGGATCCGCCCGCAGGGCCAGGCAAAGCTGGAAGCCGTCCATGCCAGGCATCAGGATGTCCGAGAGCACCGCGTCGGGCGGCTCCCGGCGGGCCTCGGCGAGGGCGGACTCCGGAGCGGAGTGCATGGAGACGACGAAACCCGCGAGGCGGAGCCGAGCTTCGGCGAGCTTGCGGTTGAGCGCCTCGTCGTCGATGACGAGGACCCGCCGGCCCTTGCCCACGTCTCCCGCGTTCGGGACTTCACCACTGCCGTCGCTCGGGTCCGCCTCCGGGTCGGGCGGCTCCCTCGGCGGGCGAGGGGGAGGCGCGAGGAACCCCACGACCGTCCTCGCCAGCGCGCGCGTATCGAACGGCTTCGTGATGTACCCGTCGCAGCCCGCGCTCCGGGCCTTCTCATCGTCGCCCTTCATCGCGTAAGCCGTGAGCGCGAGGACGGGAATCCCGCTGGTCGCCGGATCGGCCTTCAGCTGCCGGGTCAGCTCGAGGCCGTCCATGCCCGGCAGCTGGATATCCATGAGGATGAGGCCGGGACGCGCGGTCGCGATCGACGCGAGCGCCTCGACGGCGTCAGTCGCCGTGGTGACCTCGTAGCCTTCGCCCTCGAGGATCACCCTGGCGAGCTTGAGGTTCGCGGGGCTGTCGTCGACGACGAGGACTCTAGAGAGCATCGCCGTCTCCCGTCCCCGCTGGGAGCACCGCGAAGAAGACGCTGCCCTCGCCGGGGGTGCTGTGCACGCCCACCGTGCCGCCCTGAGCCTCGACGATCCGCTTCGTGAGCGCGAGACCGAGCCCCGTGCCGGCGTGCTTCTTGGAGAGCGAGGAGTCGAGCTGCTGGAACTCCACGGAGAGCCGG
>JAEUQS010000525.1 GCA_016789625.1 Acidobacteriota bacterium
AAGATCTCAGGAAAGCTGCTGGACGCCTCCGACGAGCCTCTCGCCGATCGCGTCGTCCAGGCGTTGACGCGGGTCCCTGAAACGAACCGCTGGGTCCCTGTGGCCCGCGCCCTCACGAACAAGGCCGGGGGCTTCCTCTTCGACTCCCTGGGAGCCGGCTCCCGCCTGGTCCACGACGACGGCCTCAGCCAACCCGCCTTTGCGGACGCGCATCCCGGCGCCGGTTCCCTAGCGCTGAGGGTGCCGCTCGAGGCCGTGCTCGCCCTGCGGGTCCTCGATGCGGCCGACAAGCCCCTCAATGGTGCCGTGGTCGAGGTGCGACAGTTTTCGTCGGAAAGACCGGACCTCCTCATACGTCGCCACGCCACACCCGCGGACGACGGAACCGTGCTCGTGAAGGGTCTATCGACAGTTTTGGACCGGACGATCGTCGACATCGTGGCGAGCGACGGGAGCTTCGAAAGGCGCACCGTGACGTCTCCTCTCTCCGTGCGGGAGGAACTCGGCACGATGCGGGTCCTGCCCGTCGCGAACGTCAAGGGCACCGTTCGAGGTCCGTCAGGGGATCCGGTCTCGGGCGCCCTGGTGACCGAGATCGGGGCCCGGCGCCCTCTCGGAACGACCGACGCTCGGGGAGAAGTGACGTTGCGGCTTCCCGTCGGGCTGGAGCAGGCCGCGCGTGTTTCGGCTGACGGCTTCCTTCCGGCCACGGTGGCGCTTTCCTCGGAACTCCCCTTGCGCGTGGTGCTAAAGAAGGCTGCTCGCGTCTCCGTACGCCTGCGCCGGCAGGACGGGACCATCCCCGCGTCGGCCCGGCTGGTCGTCGTCACGCACGACCTCATCGAGGGTAAGTCGGTGTCGGCCCGACCGGAGCAGGAGGATCTCTTCGCCTTCGATGTTGCGCCTGGAGACGCGGTGTTTCGAGTCGATGGGGAGGGCGCCGAGAGCCTGAGCCTCGGACCCCTCCACCTCTCCTCCGGGGAGGTCGCGGAGCTCGGTATCGTGACGCTCTCGAGTGGAGCGGTGGTGAGCGGCCGGGTCCTCGACGAGGCGACGCTGCAGCCGCTCGCGGGCGCCGTCGTCACGATTCAGAGTGCCTCGGAGAACGACCTCTACGACCTGCTGCGGGAGCACCTGCCGCGTGCCACGACGGACGCGACGGGCACATTTCGCGTCGCGGGGCTGAAGGAGGGCGAGGTGCGCATCTTCGTCGAAGGCTCGGGCCGTCCCGTGGTGCGTGTCGACGCGCGGGCCTTTCCGGAGGGTGCCGATGTCGGCGATATCCAGCTCGGAGAGGGACAGCCGCTCGCCCTTCACGTCCAGCGCGAGGACGGCAGCCCTCTCTCGAGCACGAGGATCGGCGTCAGGCCAGGAGGTTTCGACGGGACCCTGAAAGAGATGCTCTTTCAAACCGACGAATCGGGCGACGTTCGGATCCCGCGCATCGCGCCCGGACGGTACGGACTCGTCGCCGATGCGTCCTCCCGCCAGCACCGCCTCGCAGTGACGGTCTCGAAGGCGGACGCGGCGCTGAGGTGGACGATTCTGGCAGCGACGGTAAGAGGCCGCGTGCTCGGCGGGGACGGAAGGCCGCTCGAGGGTATCCGCGTTGAGCTCGCCACGCCCCACGACGGCCGCATCCGGCTCCTGGATGTGGCCAGGCGCTCACAGGACGGCGTGCCGCTCGGACGGCACCAGCGGGGAGACCTGCCGGCGGGCGGCGAGACGATCACGGACACGGAAGGCGCCTTCGTCTTCCCCGACGTTCCGGAGGGCCCGATGCGGCTCCTGCCCTCGCAGGGCGCGACGGCCGGGATCTGGCACGCCATCGCGGTGCCGTCGAAAGGTGAGCTCGTTCGGGACCTCCCATTCGCGGGCGACGCTCTGTCGGTCACTCTCGTGAGACATGAAGACGATCGGGCCTGGGAAGGTTCGGCGCGGTTGACCGGCCTGGGCGGTCAGGAGCTCTCCCGCGTGGAGTGCACAGGAACGGCAAAATTCCTCCTGCCCCCCGGCTCCTCCCCGCGCTGCGTGGCCGCTTCGGACCGCGACGGCAGGAAAGGGCTGACCTGTCTCGAAGGAAATTCGAGGGAGGTCTTGGTCCGGGTCGGCGCTCCGATGGGACAGCTCTCGGTGTCGCTGCGCGATTCCACCGGCGACGCGGCCGCAGCCGCCCGCATCGCTCTCGTGCGCCTCGACGACGGGCTCACGGTCGCGGGATCCACTGATGTCAACGGAGGCTTTCGGCGGGGCCCCCTCGCCGCCGGCCGGTATCGCATCCTGGCGCGCGGAGCGGGAGGCGAGACCGCCCGGCTCGTGGCCGATGTTCCTCCTGGGCGGCTGGACCTGCCAGTCGTCCTCCGGCGGAGCGGATCGCTGTCGCTCGTGTTCGAAACGGGAGAGAAATTCGATTCACGCACATCGAGTGTGTCCGTCGTGGACCGCGACGGCGACGACAGGGCTCGAGAAGAGGAAGCCTACGGACGTCCCGCCCGGCTCGACGAGAAGGGTCGCTATAGTCTGCCCGCCCTCGAGGCCGGCACGTATTCCGTCCGCGCCCGGCCCGGCTCGCCCACGACCCCCGATATCGAGTTCCGCGTCGAGGTGCGCGAGGGGCGCGTCACCGAGAAGCGGGTGAAGCCGAACTGATGCCTCGCGCGCGATACTCGGGCGCATGAGCGACCTCGGACTCGTCGACGGCTTCGGACGACCCCGCAACCCGGAGATCCGCATGACCATGATGCCGCGCGACACGAACGCGCACGGCACGATCTTCGGCGGCGTGCTCCTCTCCTACATCGACCTCGCGGGCGCGATCGCGGCGCGCCCGTATTGCGACCGGGTGGTCACGGTGAAGATGACCGAGGTGATCTTCCATCAGCCCGTCTTCGTGGGCGACGTCGTGAACTTCTTCGCGTGGCCGGAGCGGATCGGGAAAACCTCGATCACGATCGGCGTCCTCGTGGAGGCCGAGCGCGCCGAGGATTCGATGCTCAAAGTGAAGGTCACCGAGGCCCAGATCGTCTACGTGAACATCGACGAAAAGCGGCGCCCCAAGCCGATCAAGAAGAAGCTCTAGTCGTCCGACCGGGATTTCCTCAGGACCTTCACGGTTCCCTTCTTGTGCTTCTCGGTGAGGCGCCTTTCCTTCGCCGCCCGCGACGGACGCGTGATGCGGCGGGCCTTCGGGACGACGAGCGCTTTGGAGACCAGCGCCGCGAGCTTCCCGCGCGCCGTCTCGAGATTGCGAT
>JAEUQS010000556.1 GCA_016789625.1 Acidobacteriota bacterium
GGGGCGAGGTCGTGCCGCGCTCTTCTCTCGCGATCTGGCTCCCGACGACATCTTCCTGCTGCATCCGCGGCGGGCGATCGGCGGTGACGTGTACGAGGTGGCCTGGCCGATTCCCGAGCCCGTGGCGGCCGCCCCGGTGGCGTTGCCCGAGGTCCTGCCCGAGCCCGTCATTGCCGTCCCGCCACCGGCCGCGGCGCCGAAGGACGCCGCGCTCGACGTGGCCGCCGCGGTCGAGCCTTCTTCTGCACCCGCGCCCGAAGGGGTGACACCCGTTCTCGAGTCCGGCCCGGAGAGCGCGGAGAACGCGGAGAAAGCCGTGATCGCGGCCATGGCGGCTGTCGACGTCGCGGCACTCGTGGTGCCCTCGCAGACCGAGTCGGAGGTTCCCGGGCAGGAGGCCGCGCCGGAAGCCGCTCCGCAGGCGGAGACGACCGACCGTGTGTGAGGTGTCACAGCGGTTTCGCGGGATGGGCCCCACATTGGATTCACTGAAGCACCGGACTTCCAATCCCCTGGCTCACGGCGACTTCGTTGACGCCGGACGCGAATCGGAAATACTCTTGGCAAAACCGTCACTCAACTACAAACCAGCGACTCGGTGAACCGAGCAAGGAGGACTTCATGGCAGCTGTCGACTACTACCTGAAGATCGAAGGAATCCCCGGCGAGAGCAAGGACTCGAAGCACAAGGACTCGATCGACATCGAATCGTGGTCCTGGGGCGAGTCCAACGCCGGAACGGCCGGCCACGGTGGCGGTGGCGGCGCCGGCAAGGTCTCGATGCAGGACTTCCACTTCGTGATGAAGTACAACAAGGCCTCACCGAAGCTCATGCTGGCCTGCGCGATGGGCGACCACGTGAAGGGCGCGACCCTCACCTGCCGCAAGGCCGGTGGCGGGCAGCAGGAGTACCTCAAGATCAAGTTCACCGAGCTCCTGATCTCGAGCTACCAGACCGGCGGCTCCGCGCACGGCGACGTCGTTCCGACCGACCAGATCTCCTTCAACTTCGCGAAGATCGAGATCGAGTACAAGGAGCAGAAGGAAGACGGCTCCATGGGCGGCGCGATCAACGCGGGCTACGACCAGAAGACCAACAAGAAGGTCTGAAGACGAAGTGTCCTGGGGGAACCATGGCCGGTTGTCGCAACCGCATCCGCGGTTGACGACGACCTCCGCTCCGCTGCGGTTCCCCCAAACCCCCTCCGAGCCAATCGCTGCTTTCTCCGGGGAGCGGCGAGACCTAAAGGGCGGCCTTGCGGCCGCCCTTTCCCTTGGTGCGCTGACCCGGAAAAGGTCGAGATTGGCTCGGTGGGGGTCTGGGGGCACCGGCCATGGTGCCCCCAGGACACTAGGTTCCGGGCTCGCCGAACGTGAGGTCGAGGAGCTCGGGCAGCGTGTGCTCCTCTTCCCCGACGAGGTAGGTCTTCGAGCCGCGGCCCTGGAGGACGTCGGCCGCCAGCTCGTGCCAGGCCGTCATCCGGCCGAGCCTCACCTCGGCGTCCGCATGCGTCGCCGTGCGCGGGTAGAGGCAGGGCAGCATCACGTCGCCCTTCGAGCCGTCCCGGCTCTCGATGCTGGCCGTCGCCCAGTAGAGGTCCCGCAGCTTCTTCGGCGGCGAGACCTTCAGCTTCACGACCTGCTCGATCGACACCCAGCAGTATTGGTCGTTCACGAAGACCTCGAAGACCGGCCCGAGGAAGTCGTCGTAGTCGCGGAAGTCGTCGAACGGCACGCCGTTGAGCGTTCCCGGGAACGACGGACGGGCCTCCTCGGCCTTGTCCAGGAGCTCCCGCGCCTCGGCGAAGTTGCCTTCCAGGGTGCGCTTGATCGCCTCGACATGGGCGTCCACGTAGTGCGGCGGCTCCGTGAGGAACTTGGGGGCGAGCGCCTTGGTGAACAGCTTCTCGCGGTCCCGCTCGGCCTTCAGGCAGTTGCGGAAGACCATGACCCCGAGCTGGGCCTCGGTGCCCTGCGTGCCCAGGACCTCCATCTGCTTCTCGGAGCGGTCCAGGTCTCCCGAGAAGAGCAGGAGCTCGAACAGGAACGTCCGGGGACCCGGATCCGTGGGCTTCGCCTTGACCTCCTTGGTCACGGCCTCGATGGCGCCGGCCAGGTCTCCGGCGTCGAAAAGCTCCTTGGGAGAGGGCATCTGCAAGCTCCTTCTCGCCCATCCGGGCGCGTTTCTCGGAACGATTTCGACATCCTAAACGAAGGACACGTTGACCGTTCTTCTCCGCGAGCGCTATCGTCCGCCTCCCAGACACCCCGAAACCCACATCCCGGCCTCGTGAAGGAAGCGCAACGAGATGCCTGAGCCCCAACCGGTCATCGACGTCGAAGCGCTGCTCGCTCCCATTTCGGAAGAGCGGCCCTGCGGAGAGGATCAGTACTACACGGGAGTCCGTGACGAGCTGAAGAGCGCGCGGACGACGGACGAGGACCAGTCGAAGGAGAACGCCCGGGTCGCGGATTTCCGGCTCACCAAGGAGCTGGCGATCGACGCGCTCTCACACAAGGCCAAGGACCTGCAGTTCGCCGCGTGGCTCACGGAAGCGCTCACGCGCCTCCACGGCATCGCGGGCCTGAGGGACGGCTTCAAGGTCATCGGCGGGCTCCACGAGCGCTACTGGGACGGCTACTACCCCGAGCTCGACGAGGGCGATTCGGAGAACCGGGCCCGCTGTCTCGCCGATTTCGACGGCATCGCCGCCTCGGCGCTCCTCGACGTCGTGGTCGCGAAGGCCGGGCCGCTCACGAAGACGGTCACGCACCTCGTGAGCGCGAACCGGACGCTCCGCGCGCCCGAGCGCGAGGAAGACAAGCCGGCCTACGAGCAGGCCAAGGCCGAGCTCGAGGAGGCCAAGTCCCAGATCGAGGAAGCCAAGGAGAAGACGCCGCGCGCGTTCTACGAGGACGCCGTCGCGACCGTGGATTCCTGCCTCGCCGCGTATCAGGTCATGGACAGGGCCATCGACGTGAAGTTCGGCGCGGGCAACGCTCCTTCGCTCAAGCAGCTCAAGACCCGCCTCGACGAAGTGAAAACGTTCGTCACGCGCGCCCTCGCGCAGAAGAAGGCCCAGGAGGGCGATGGCGCGGGCGCCGCCGAGGAAGGCGAGGGCGAGGCCACGGAGGGAACGGGCTCGGGAGGCGGCAAGGGTCAGCCCCGAGGGCGCCAGGAAGCCCTCCAGCGGCTTCGCGACGTGGCGGCCTGGTTCAAGCGCAACGAGCCGCACAGCCCCGTTCCGTTCCTCGTCGAGCGCGCGGTGATCTGGGCCGAGAAGCCGTTCGACTTCTGGCTGCAGGACATCCTCAAGGATGGCGCGGCCCTCGAGCAGATCAGGGAGTCCATCGGCATCAGGACGATCGAAGCGGCCGAGGCGGCCGCGCCGCCGGCGGAGTGATTCGAGTGATTCAACGGACGTTTCCCGAAACGTCCTTCCCGGATTCGTCACGGTAGAAGGGAGTTACACATGCCGAAGAAAGAGAGCATCCAGCAAAAGCTCAAGAGGGTGCGCCCGCCGCGCGTCCAGATCACGTACGACCTCGAGGTGGGCGGCGCGATCGAGAAGAAGGAGCTGCCGTTCGTCGCCGGCGTTCTCGGCGACTTCACCGGCCACGTGGACCCGAACAGCCCGCTGCCGCGCATGAAGGACCGGAAGTTCGTCGAGGTGGACCGCGACAACTTCGACAAGGTCCTCTCCGGCATGGCGCCGCGTCTCGCGCTCCGCGTGGACAACAAGCTCGCCGACGACGGCAGCAAGATGGCCGTCGAGCTGAAGTTCAACAGCATGGACGACTTCGAGCCGGATCAGCTCGTCCAGCAGGTCGAGCCCATGAGGAAGCTCATGGAGGCCCGCTCCAAGCTGCGCGACCTCGTCTCCAAGACCGACGGCAACGACAAGCTCGAGGAGATGCTCACGAACGTCCTCAAGGACGCGGGTTCCCAGAAGGATCTGGGTGACGCGCTCGGCGTCGCCAAGAAGGAGGGCGAATGAGCAGCGCCCAGGAAAAACAGGCCCAGACGGTCACCAAGGAAGAGGAAGGCAGCCTTCTCGACCAGATCCTCTCCCAGGGCCGCCTCGCAACCGACGCGAAGGACGCCTCCAGCGTCGCGCAGGCCAAGGACCTCCTCGGAGAGTTCGTCTCCCAGGTCCTGGAAGGCCAGATCACGGTTTCCAAGGACCTCGAGGCCTCGATCAACGCCCGCATCGCGGCGATCGACGAGCTCCTCTCGGCCCAGATGAACCAGATCCTCCACCATCCCGACTTCCAGAAGCTCGAAGGCTCCTGGCGCGGTCTCAAGCATCTCGTCTTCGAGAGCGAGACCGGCACCATGATGAAGATCCGGGTCATGAACGCGTCGAAGAAGGACCTTCTCAAGGACCTCGAGAAGGCGCCCGAGTTCGATCAGTCGGCCCTCTTCAAGAAGGTCTACGAAGAGGAGTACGGCCAGTTCGGCGGTGCTCCTTACGCAGCCCTCATCGGGGACTACGAGTTCTCGAACTCGCCCCAGGACATGACGCTCCTCGAGAAGATCTCGCAGGTCGCCGCGGCGGCCAACGCGCCGTTCATCTCGTCGGCGGCCCCGCAGCTCTTCGGCCGCAACAGCTACGCCGAGCTGTCCGAGGTCCGTGACCTCGCCAAGATCTTCGAGAGTTCCGAGTACGCCAAGTGGCGGTCGTTCCGTGAGTCGGACGACTCGCGCTACGTCGGCCTCACCCTGCCCCGCACGCTCATGCGGCTCCCGTACGGCCCCGAGACGATTCCCTGCGAGAGCTTCAACTTCGACGAGGACGTCGACGGCAGCGACCACAGCCAGTACTGCTGGGGCAACGCGGCCTACTCCTTCGGAACCCGCCTCACCGAGGCGTTCGCCATGTACCAGTGGTGCGTGACGATCCGCGGCGTCGAAGGCGGCGGTCTCGTGGAAGGCCTTCCGACCCACACGTTCAAGACCGACGACGGCGACGTGGCGCTCAAGTGCCCCACCGAGGTCGCGATCACCGACCGCCGCGAGAAGGAATACTCGGACCTCGGGTTCATTCCCCTCGTGCACTGCAAGGGCACCGACTACGCGGCCTTCTTCGGCGCGCAGTCGTGCAACAAGCCGGCGAAGTACAACTCGCCGGACGCCGAGGCCAACGCGCGCCTCTCCTCGCAGCTCCCGAACATCTTCGCGGTGTCGCGCTTCGCGCACTACCTCAAGGTCATGATGCGCGACAAGATCGGCAGCTTCATGTCCCGCGGGGAGACCGAGAAGTTCCTCAACACGTGGATCTCGGACTTCATCACCCCCGACGAGAACGCCTCGGCCTACTACAAGGCGCAGAAGCCTCTCCGCGACGCCAAGATCGAGGTCGTGGAAGTCCCCGGCAAGCCGGGCGCCTACCGGGCCGTCGCCTTCCTGCGTCCTCACTTCCAGCTCGACGAGCTCTCCGTCTCCCTCCGCATGGTCGCCAACCTTCCCGGAGGGGCCGGGTAGTCCGTTTCGCCGGCTTCGACCCCGGCTCGGTCCTACGGTTTTTCCCGAGGCCCCCGGAGGAGGCGTTCTGCGCTCCGGGGGCCTCGTTTCCATGAGGAGGTGGCTTGGCGCGCTACGAGCCCGACGTTCGGATCACGCTCTCGGTTCTGGACAGGCTCCTCGATTTCGAGCCGGAGGCGCCCGCCGATCCGCCGCTTTCGCGCGCCCGCGGCGTCAAGATGCTGCGGAGCTCCGTGAGGCGTGACCTCGAATGGCTGCTCAACACGCGGCGCCTGGCCGATGACGTTCCCAGGGAGCTCACCGAGGCCACGCGCTCCGTGATCACGTTCGGTCTGCCCGACTTCCTCACCGCCAACACGAAAAGCTCCCTCGATCAGGGCACGGTGCGCCGCGCCATCGAGGACGTGATCCGGCACTTCGAGCCGCGCCTCTTCGACGTCATCGTCACCCTCGAGGAGGAAACCAAGGAGAACCCCTACGGCCCCACCGCCCTGCGTTACCGCATCGAGGCGAAGCTGCGCGTCGACCCCGCCCCGGAGCCGATCGTGTTCGATACCATGTTCCTCGAAGGAACCTCCGGTGTCACGGTTCGGGAGGACTAGGTGAGGGACGAGCTTCTCGGCGCCTACGAGCGCGAGCTCACGTATCTCCGGCGCCTCGGCGCGGAGTTCGCCGGGCGCTATCCGAAGATCGCGGCCCGCCTCGCTCTCGAGCAGGACAAGTGCGACGACCCGCACGTCGAGAGGCTCATCGAATCGGTCGCGTTCCTGTGCGCCCGCGTGCGCCTCAAGATCGACGACGACTTCCCCGAGATCACCGACGCGCTCCTCTCGGTGCTCTACCCGAGCTTCCTCTCGCCCGTGCCGTCGACGTCGATCGTCCAGTTCGTGCTGGATCCCAACCAGGCGAGCCTGCAGGTGGGGAAGACCCTGCCGCGCGGGTCCATGCTCGCCTCGCGGCCCGTGGACGGCGCCCCCTGCCGGTTCCAGACGGCTTACCCGGTCACGCTCTGGCCCATCGAGCTCACGGCGGCGCGCTTCGAGCTGCCGGGCGCCGCGGGCGTCTCGGGCAACGACGCGCGGCTCGCGCTCCGCCTCTCGTTCAAGACGTTCTCGAGCCTTCCGCTCAAGGAACTCCGGATGAAGGTGAGCGAGGCGGTCACGAAGCCGCTTTCGTCGCTGCGGCTCTTCCTCTCCGGAGAGGGCAAGCTGACGTACGCGCTCTACGAGCTGCTGTTCAACGATCTCCTCTCCGTGGAGCTCCGCCCCCAGGGCGCGGGCGGCGCGAACCAGCGCACGTTCCTGCCCAAGGAGAACGTGGCGCCCGTCGGCTTCACGCGCGACGAGGGCATCTTCCCGGATCCGCAGCGGCGCTTCCGCGGCTACCACATCCTCAAGGAGTACTTCACGTTCCCGGAGAAGTTCCTGTTCCTCGATCTCGTGGGGCTGGATCCCTTCACCACGACGTTCGAGGGAGACGCGTTCGACGTGGTGTTCGTGTTCTCGAAGGACTTCGCCGACGAAAGGGCCGTGACCCGCGAGACGTTCCGGCTCTTCTCGACGCCCATCGTCAACCTCTTCCGCCAGCAGGCCGAGCCCGTGCGCATCACGCACCGCACGGCCGACTACAGGGTCATCCCCGACGTGCGGCGCCAGCGCGCTCTCGAGGTGTACTCGGTCGAAAGCGTCACGGCGGCGCGGCCGGA
>JAEUQS010000639.1 GCA_016789625.1 Acidobacteriota bacterium
TCGCCGAGGGGGTCAAGGTCTCTCTCACGACGAAGTCCTCCAGGCTCGCGGGCCGCACGCTTCCCGCGGGGTCGTACCTCGTGAGACGCGAGCCCAACGAAGCCGGTGTCCGCGACGTGCTCACGAGGGTCCTGCCGTTCACGGGCGCCTCCCCCATCGCCCTCGACACCGCCTTCACCGAGGAAGGTCCCGCGCTCGGCTCTTCCACGGTGGTCAACCTCAAGAAGCCCAAGGTCGTCCTCGTGACGGGCCCCGGGTCCGACGCGAACGTCTCGGGTGCGCTACGCCTTTCGGTGGAAAGGGGTCTCGGCATCCGGGTCAGCCGGCGGACGGCCTCGAGCCTTTCCCGCGCGAGCTTCGAGGGCGTCACCGCCGTGATCCTCCCTCCGGGCTCCCCGGCGTTCGTGCGCGAGATCGAGAGCGCCGGCAGCGCCGCGGCGCTGAAGCGCTTCGTGGAGTCGGGAGGGGTCGTCGTCGGGATTCGCGAGGGCACCGACGCGCTGCGCTCGGAAGCGCTCGGCCTCTCGGCGGCGAAGGTGTGGGAGCCCGAGCCCGACGAAGCCGACACCAAGAAGGGCGGCAAGCCGGCCGAAGCGGACGCCAAGAAGGAACCCGCGCCGGCGAAGGAGCCCGCGAAGTCCCCGGCCGTGAAGCCTGCTTCCAAGGCGGCCACCCCGGGCGCCGAAGAGGACGCCGAGCTCCTGGCCGACCTCGCGCGCCGCCCGCTGCCGCCTCCGGGCGCGTTCGTACGGACGAAGGGCTACCCGGGCCACCCGATTCTCTTCGGCACCGAGGGTGCGGACCTCGTGTTCCTCATCCAGGACGGCAACCCGCCGAAGCGGCTCTCGCGGGCCCGCGCCAACGTGCTGACGGTGGCGGCGACGGATCCTCTGGCGGCCGGGTTCGCGTGGAAGGAATCGCTGGACCGCTGGGCCGGCGCGCCGCTCGTGACCGTGGAGGAGAAGGGCAAGGGACGCGTGGTGAGCTTCTCGGCGGATCCGTCGTTCCGCGGCTTCTTCCGCGGGCCCGAGATCCTGCTCCTGAACACTCTCCTGCTCGCGGGCGTCTATTGACTTGATCCTGGGGGGTTCTCGATCCCCCAACGCCTCACGTGAGAACGGTCACCGTGAGCGTTGCCACGGCCTCGGCCTCGCGGCGGAGGAGCACCACCGTCCGGTCGTCGGCGAAGGGCGTCCCGCGCGCGAACTCGACGAGCGTGTCGCCGAGGACCTTCTCGATCTCCTCGAGCGGCCGCGTGCGGACGGCCGAGACCGTCGCGACGAGGCGCTCGAGACCGAACTCCGCGTCGTCCGGGTCGCTCGCCTCCGTGACGCCGTCGGTGTAGAGCACGAGGAGATCGCCGGGACGCATGGTGTAGACGCCCGAGCCGTACGAGCGGTTCGGGAGAAGGCCCAGCGGCGTGCCGTGAGCGCCCAGCTCCTCGTACGTGCCGTTCGCGCGGAGGAGCACGCCGGGGTTGTGGCCCGCGTTCGTGTAGAGGAGCGAGCCCGACTCCGGGTCGTAGTGCGCCACGATGAACGTCACGAACTTCTCGGGCGAGGTCCGCTTGTAGACGAAGTCGTTCAGCCTTTCGCAGAGCCGGTCGGGCGGGAGATTTTCGTCGGCCCAGGCGTGGTAGGCGGCCTGCACCGAAGCCGCGAGGATCGACGCGGCCATCCCCTTGCCGCATACGTCGGCCACCACGGCGTCCCAGGTTCCGTCCCGCCTCGAGAAGAAGTCGTAGTAGTCGCCCGAGACCCTCCGCGAGGGCACGTTGTGCCCCCGGAGCGAGGTGTTCACGAGGGTCGGGGCCTTCTCGGGGAGGAGCCTCCGTTGGACCTCGAACGCGAGGGACATCTCGCGCTCCATCTGGGCCCGCGCCGCCGCGCCCTCCTGGAGCCTCAGGTTCTCGAGCTTGATCGCCGCGGTGTTCGCGATGAGCGACGCGAGGCGCAGGTCGTCGGGCGTGAAGCTCTTCCGGCCGAGCCTCACGTCGAGGTAGAGGAGCCCCAGGACCTTCTGGTCCTCCACGAGGAGCGGCGCCGCGAGGCAGGAGGTGACGCCCTGGATCTTGATCGAATCCGCGATGGAGAGCGGCTCCCGGGAGAGCGCGTCGATCATGAGGACGCCGCTCTTTTTCTCCATGACCGTGGAGACGAGCG
>JAEUQS010000660.1 GCA_016789625.1 Acidobacteriota bacterium
GACGAGGCCCTGCGCGTCGCTTCGGCGCACCGGTACCTCGCGGCCCGCCGCGCCGCGTTCGATTCCGTGCGCGAGCGCGGCACGATCGCCGTCGACGTGACGCCGCAGGAGCTCCCTCTCGCCCTCGTGAACCGCTACCTCGAGGTCAAACGCGAGAACCGGCTCTGAGCCTCCCGCCGCCGGATCGCGAATCCCTCCTCAACCCGTCGTGAGCTTCCGGTACTTGATCCGGTGCGGGACCTCGGCGGCAGGACCGAGGCGGCGCTTCCGGTCGGCCTCGTAATCCTGGTAGTTCCCCTCGAACCACACGGTCTTCGAGTCGCCCTCGAACGCCAGGATGTGGGTCGCGACGCGGTCCAGGAACCAGCGGTCGTGCGAGATCACGACGACGCAGCCGGCGAAGCCGAGGACGGCTTCCTCCATCGCGCGGAGCGTGTCGACGTCGAGGTCGTTCGTGGGCTCGTCGAGGAGCAGCAGGTTGCCGCCCTTCTTGAGCGTGCGGGCGAGGTGGAGCCGGTTCATCTCGCCGCCCGAGAGGTCCTTCACGCGCTTCTGCTGGTCCGCTCCCTTGAAGTTGAACATCGCGCAGTACGCCCGGCTGTTCAGCTCGCGCTTCCCCACCATCATGCGTTCGTTCCCGCCCGAGATCTCCTCCCACACGGTCTTGTCCTCGGCGGGCTTCTCGCGGTTCTGGTCGACGTACGAGAGCGACACCGTCTCGCCGATGCGGAGCGAGCCGCCGTCGGGCTGCTCGAGGCCGGCGATCATCTTGAAGAGCGTGGTCTTGCCGGCGCCGTTGGGTCCGATGACGCCCACGATGCCGCCGGGCGGCAGCAGGAACGAGAGGTCGTCGAAGAGGAGCTGGTCGCCGTAGCTCTTCTGCACGCCCTTGGCCTCCACCACGAGGTCGCCGAGGCGCGGACCGGCGGGAATGAACAGCTCGTTCGTCTCCCCGCGGGACTCGGGGCCCTGCTGCGCGAGGAGCTCCTCGTAGGCCTTGAGGCGCGCCTTGCCCTTGGCCTGGCGCGCGCGGGCCGACATCTTCACCCATTCGAGCTCGCGCTCGATGGTCTTCTGGCGGTTGCTCTCGGTGCGCTCCTCGGTTTCGAGGCGGGCCTTCTTCTGCTCGAGCCAGGAGGTGTAGTTGCCCTTCCACGGGATGCCGGCTCCGCGGTCCAGCTCGAGGATCCAGCCGGCCACGTTGTCGAGGAAGTAGCGGTCGTGCGTGATCGCGACGACGGTGCCCGGGTACTCGGCGAGGTGGTGCTCGAGCCACGCGACGCTCTCGGCGTCGAGGTGGTTGGTGGGCTCGTCGAGGAGCAGCAGGTCGGGCTTCTCGAGGAGCACGCGGCAGAGCGCCACGCGGCGGCGCTCACCGCCCGAGATCTTCGTGACGTCGGCATCGGCCGGAGGGCAGCGCAGCGCGTCCATCGCGAGCTCGAGCGTGCGGTCCAGCTCCCAGCCGTTGGCGGCCTCGATCGCGTCCTGCACGCGGCCGTACTCGTCCATGACCTTGTCCATCTCGGCGTCGGAGAGCGTCTCGCCCATCTTCTCGGAGAGCTCGTCGAAGCGGGTCATGAGCTTCTTGACCGGAGCGACGGCGTCCTCGATGTTCTGGAGGACCGTCTTCTTCGGATCGAGGTACGGATCCTGCGCGAGATACCCGATGCGCGTTCCCTCGGCCGGATAGGCGTCGCCGGTGAACTCCTTGTCGACGCCGGCCATGATGCGGAGCACCGTGGACTTGCCGGCGCCGTTCAGGCCGAGGATGCCGATCTTGGCGCCGGGGAAGAACGAGAGATAGATCCCCTTCAGGATCTCCCGCTGGGGCGGGACGACCTTCCGGAGGTTCTGCATGGTGAAGATGTACTGCTGAGCCATAGGGCGGCGGAGACTAACAGGAACGCCCGGAGGCGCAGGAGGCTCCGCCGCTTCTCATCCGAACGGGCTCGCGGGGGGCTCAGTCGTCGTTGAATTTCTCGTTGGCACGCGCCTTCCGCAGGAGATCGCGGAACCGCGAGTCGGAGCGGATCGAGTCGAGATCGTCGTCCCACCGCATCGTGGAGTAGCCGTCGAACCCGGCGTCCAGCGCCTCGTTCAGCCGTGAGAACGCGCGGTCGGTCTTCCCCGCCATCGCCTCGACGCACGCGAGGTTGTAGAGCGTGGTGCCCTTGCGGTAGCCCGTCGCGAGGACCTTCTCGTAGGCGCTGCGGGCCGCGTCGTACTCGTCGGCCCGGAGGCGCGCGAGGCCCAGGTTGAAGAGGGCGATCCGGCTCGAGGGGTATTTCGCCAGGTACTTCTCGAGCCGCGCGGCGGCGTCCCGCCAGCGGCTGCGCTCGCTGGAGAGGCCGAACGCCTTCCGCCAGGTCGAGCCCGAGGCCATCGGAACGTCCAGCTCCTCGGCGCGCTCGAGGAGGTCCTTGAACGCGCGCTCCTTCCAGATCGTCTCGAGATCGTCGTCCGAGGCCATGTGCCCGGCGTCGGTGTAGCCGCCTTCGATGGCCTTCTCGAGAAGGACGAGCGCCTTCGCGGAATCCCCGGCGAGAGCCGCGCTGCACGCGCCGTTGTAGTACGCGGTGCCTTCGCGGTAGCCGGCCGCGCCGGCGGCCTCGTAGCCCTTGGCCGCCTCGCGATAGGCCCCCGCCGAGTACGCGGCGTGGGCCTTGTCGTAGAGGCGCTGGCCGCTCGCGCTGCCCTCGCCGAGCACCTGCTCCATGCGCTCGCCGGCCAGCTTCGCCGCCCGCGAGCTCCCCTCGGCCTTCAGCTTGCGCGCGTCTCTCTTCAGCTCGGCAAAGCGGCTGTCGCTCCTCAGGGAGTCGAGGTCGTCGTCGCTGCCCAGGTAGTGCGAGAGGTCGAAGCCCTCGGCCGCGGCCTTTCGCAGCCACTCGAACGCGAGGTCCTTCTGTCCGAGGCGCGCGTACGCGCACGCGATGTTGTAGGTCGAGGCCTCGACCTGCTGCCCCTCTTCGATCGCGCGCTTCCAGGCCTCGATGGCCTCCTCGTGCCGCTCGTCGTTGTGAAGGGAGCTGCCGCGGGCGTACCAGTTGCGACCGCTTCGCCCGCCCGCGAACACGGCTTCCTGCGCCGCCCGCTCGAGCGCGCGACGGGTTTCCACGCTCATGCGCTCGCCCGCGTACGCGGCTTCCTGCGCCGCCCGCGCCACCGCGCGCTGGACCTCGGCGGACACACCCCGGCGCTTGGCGTCCAGCTCGGCCTCGAGGACGGCTTCCCGGACGGCTTCCTGCACCGACTCGCTCACGGCCTCGCTCGTGCTCGCGCTCGCGCGCACGGCCTCACGGACGGCCGTCCGGGTCGCCTGCCTCGCGACCTCCCGGGCCGTGTGGACGGCCTCGTGGACGGCCTCGTCGACAGGGGCGTCGCCACCGTGGTGTCCGGCATGATCGACGGGAACCGCGGGACGCCCCTCGGCCTCGAACGGGGTCACGGCCCCGGCGAAAGCGACGACGAGCA
>JAEUQS010000665.1 GCA_016789625.1 Acidobacteriota bacterium
CGAGGTCGCCGCCCCCGTGCTCCTTCACGACGCGTCCCGCCCGGAGGTCTGGCCATGACGCTGATCTCGCTCGTCGTTCCGGTCTTCGAGGAGGAGGCTCTCATCCCCCGCCTGCACGAGGAGATCGTGCGGGCGATGGACGGCACGGGCGAGACGTGGGAGGTCACCTACGTCGACGACGGGAGCCGCGACAGGTCGCTCGAGCTCCTCCGGGCCGTCGCCGCCCGCGACGCGCGCGTCACCGTGCTCGAGCTCTCGCGCAACTGGGGGCACCAGCCGGCTCTCACAGCCGGACTGTCGCTCGCGAACGGCGACTGTGTCGTGCTCATGGACGGGGACCTCCAGGACCCGCCGTCGGTGATTCCCGACATGATCGCGGCCTGGAAGGCCGGCGCCGAGGTGGTCGTCGCCGAACGGCGCTCACGCTACGAGACGGGCCTCCGGCGCCTGCTGTTTCCGCTTTTCTACAAGGTGCTGGGCTTCCTTTCGGACTACCCCATTCCCCTCAACGCCGGGATCTTCGGCCTGCTCGACCGCCGAGCCGTCGCGGCGATCAACGGACTCACGGAGTCGAACCGGTACATTCCGGGCCTTCGCGCCTGGGTGGGCTTCAAGACCTCGTTCGTCCTCTACGACCGGGCGGCGCGCGCGGCCGGGGAGCCGAAGCAGAGCTTCCTGAGGCTCCTGAGCTACGCGCTCGACGCGATCTTCAGCTTCAGCTACAAACCCCTTCGCCTGAGCCTCTTCGCGGGCCTCTTCGTGGCCGCGCTCTCGATCGCTTTCGGCGGCCTCCTCGTGGTGCTCCGCTTCCTGCGCGTGGGCCTTCTGGGAATCCCCGTGGTCGACGGCTACACCTCGACGATCGTCGCCATCATGTTCCTGGGCGGAGCGCAGCTCGTGAGCATCGGCATCCTCGGGGAGTACCTGGGACGGATCTACGACGAGGTGAAGCGCAGACCGCTCTTCATCGTGCGCGAGGTGCACCGGGGTGCCGGAGCGCCGAAGACACCCCCTTGAGCGGCTCTCACTACGTCGGCTCGGAGCTCGACGTCTTCGCGCTCGCCCGCAACTGGAAAGCCTACTTCGGGGCCGCCCTGAAAGCCCATCTCCACGGCGTCGTGCTGGAGGTGGGAGCGGGGCTCGGCACCACCACCGCGGCCCTCTGCGACGGCTCGCAGAGGCTCTGGCTGTGCCTCGAGCCCGACCTCGGCCTGCTGTCCCGCGCGAGGCGCGAGATCGCGCTGCCCTCGTGCTGCCGGCTCGTGTCCGGCCTCTCGACCGCGGTCTCGAACCGGAGCGGGACCGGCGGCGCGATCGACGCGGTCCTCTACATCGACGTCCTCGAGCACATCGAGGACGATCGGGCCGAGCTCCGAAGGGCGCACGCGCTCCTCGCGCCGGGCGGCCATCTCCTCGTGGTGTCGCCCGCGCACCCGTTCCTCTTCATGCCGTTCGACGAGGCGGTGGGACACTTCCGCAGATACCAGCGCCACACGCTCCAGGCCGCGGTACCCGAGGGCTTCGAGACGGTCCGTCTGTGCTACCTCGACAGTGCAGGCTTCTTCGCCTCGCTCGCGAACCGGCTTCTCCTGCGGGAGTCGCACCCCTCGAAACGCCAGATATTGTTCTGGGACCGCGTGCTCATCCCTCTGTCCCGCTTCGTGGATCCCCTGCTCGGCTACGGCTTCGGCAAGTCGGTGCTCGGGATCTTCCGAAAACGGTAGGTGATCGAGACAGCCCAGGGGATCCAGGTTCAGTGACTGAACCGGGCAGCCTCCACGGTCGCCAGCGCGCCGTCCGACTCGCGCGCCATCTTCAGATGGAAGTGCGCGGGCCCCACGTCGTTCCGGAAGCGGAGATCGATGGGGTAGAAGCCGGCGGAGAGCTTCAGCCATTTCCTCACGGTGCCCGTCGAGGGACAGATCGTCACCCTGCGGCCCGACAGGCCGAAGTAGCCGTCGTCGTCGGAAGACAGCTCGAAGACGTAGTTCCCGGGCACGTCGATCTTCAGGAAGCCGTTCATCAGGACCGAGAAGTTCGCCTCCCGCCAGTCCTCGGTCGCGGTCTGCGAGTCGAACTCGGGCGTCTCCCGGATCGACGTCTCGACGGCCGGTGGCTGGTACTCGCCGTTCGCGAACCGCGTGACGGAAAGCCCGGGCTGCGCTCCGCCCGCGGGCTCGGGCGCCAGAGCCGTGCCGTCCGCGAGGTCCGAGTTCTCGGGATACTCGAAGATCCGCAGGAGATCCGCGCCGTCCCGCGAGACGGTGTAGACAGGCTTGCGCGACGGGTTGCGGTAGTCGTCGGTCTTGTCCGCGAGCCGCAGCATTCCGCGTACGAGGATGATCTTGTAGTTGGGCAGGCGATCCTGGCCCGCGACGAACGAGCGTCCCTCGTCGATGGGGAAGAAGCTCTGTCCGATCGGCATCCAGAAACGGCTCGTGGGGGGCGTCGCGCTCTTCACCCAGCGCCCGGCCTCGGCGAAAGAGGCCCCCCAGTAGTCGAGCTCGAAGCGATCGGCCGCCCCGCGGACGCCGCCCGTCAGCGCATTGTGGTAGACGACGGCGTAGGGGTGCAGCGCGATGAGCCGCATGAGCACGAAGAGCAGACCGGCGCCGAGCGCCACGGCGCCGGCCACGGCCGCGCGCCGCGATGGCAGGAGCCCGATCAGCCGCACCCCGGCGTAGCCGGCCAGTACGGCGAGCGCCGGCAGCACCGTGAGGTAGTGCCTCATGCCGTCGTACATCGACGCTCCCGACGCGGCCTGCAGGCCCATGGGGAAGAGCAGCCAGAGGACGAGGAATCCCAGCGCGCGGCCCTCGGCGCTCTTCTCTCTCAGCTGTCGCGCCGTGAAGAAGAGAGCGGCCATCAGAAGTCCGAGGAAGAGGAGCGGCGTCGTCACGCCGAGCTGGACGAACGGGAAATGCCAGGGCATCTCGTTGGCCCGGATGTGCTTCCCGAGGTAGAAGACCTCCTCGTTGAAGATCGCGGCCTCCCGGAAGACCTTCAGGGTCTCGGGAAACCTCTTCCAGATCTCGTGCCGGTAGTACGGCCACACGAGGACGATCGCGCCGAGGCTCGAGGCGAGGGCCAGGAGCATCCCCACGGTGAACCGGAGATACGCTCTCACGCTCCGGCCCACGAAGAGCACGAACCACAGCCCCACGATGGGGTAGATGAGCAGGGCGTTGATCTTGATGGTGTACGTCACGCCCGCCACGGCTCCCGCCGCGGCGTAGCGCCAGAAGCGGTCCCGCGTCACCGCCGCGAAGAACGCCGCGAGCGACAGGGCGAAGAACGCCATCAGAGGCGTGTCCTTGAGATTGTTCTGCGAGTGCGCCACCACCTGGGGCGTGAGACAGAAGATCAGAGAGGCGAGGAGCCCGGCGGGCACGCCGAACATCCCGGCCGCCACGAGATACACGGCGAAGACCGCGAGCGCCGTGACGCAGAGAATGGGAAAGTGGAAGCCGGCGAGCTCGGTCTTCAGGATCTTCCGCTTCGCGTGGAGGTGGTCTTCCGAGGCCACCACGAGCACGTCGAAGAGCGGGCCGTAGTTGCGCTGCAGCGGAATGAACGTCTCCTCGAGACCCTTCACGCCGCGGGTCGACCAGTCGCGGTAGTAGTAGTGGCCGATGTTCCGGTCGAACTTCTCGTCGAACGTCTCGCCGAAATCGCCGATGGTCGCGAGACCCTGGAGGAGAAAGACGATGGGCAGGATCGCCCCGAGGAGCAGCGCCCGCCCCGAGAGGCGTCTCGGGCCGGATCCGGCCTCGGGTCCCGCGCTCATCGCGTCAGCGGGGAACGAACAGGCTGGCCGCCGGGATGGGCGCGAACGCGTCGGAGCCGGGCAGCGACATCTTGATGTCGGCACAGTACGGCCCGAGGTTGTTCGTGAGGTCGAGGGTCAGCCGGTAGACGCCGGCCTTCGAGAACTCGACGGGGACCTTCGTGTCGCGGAGCGTGGGCGCGCGGCCGACCTCTTTTCCGCCTACGGAGAGCACCGAGTCGTCGTCGGTCATCAACGCGAACGTGTAGACGCCGGGCTTGTCCACCACGAACAGCGTTTCGAACCTCCTCTTCGTTGCCACGGTGTCGGCCGGCGTCGCGCGTCCGCAGGCGATGTCGAGATTCGCAACCTGGGACGTCGAGGCCGTGCCGCCCTCGGGGGTCGCGGTGACACGGAGTCCGTTCGGAAGCCCCGTGGTCTCGATCGACTCGGGCTGGAAGCCGTTCGACGAGGCAGACGGCGCCTGAGGCGAGCCCGCCTGGGGCGTGCCCGCCTGGGACGGCGGCCCGCCCGCGGGGGTCGCGGGCTCCTTCTTCTTTCCGCACGACCAGGAGAAGAGCATGAGCGCGACGACCGCACCAGCAACGGACCTTCGAAGAAGCATGGGAGACCTTTCTCGACC
>JAEUQS010000697.1 GCA_016789625.1 Acidobacteriota bacterium
CGCTCCGACGCATCAGTCCGTCGCCGTATCAGTACTACCTCAGAACTCCGCACGGCACGGTCTTCGGCGCCTCTCCCGAGCGGCTCGTGCGGGTGAAGAGGGATCCCCTCGGCGCCTCCGCGGCGGAGATCGAGACGCTCCCGCTTGCGGGCACGCGCGCCCGTGGCGCGACGCCTGTGGAGGATGCCGCGAACGCCGAGAGCCTCCTCGCGGATCCCAAGGAACGGGCCGAGCACGTGATGCTCGTGGACCTCGGACGCAACGACCTCGGCCGCGTCGCCGCGCCCGGCAGCGTGAGCGTGCCCGACTTCTTCACCGTGCAGCGCTACTCGCACGTGATGCACCTCGCGTCGCGCGTCACCGGGCTCCTCTCGAAGGGGAAGGACAGCCTCGACGCCCTCACCGCCACGTTCCCCGCCGGAACGCTCACCGGTGCCCCCAAGATCCGCGCGATGGAGATCATCGAGGAGCTCGAGCCCGTGAGGCGCGGCGCGTACGGAGGCGCGGTGGGCTATCTCGACTTCGCCGGGAACCTCGACGTCGCGATCGCGATCCGCACCGCGGTCGTCACGGGCGGCGTCCTCTCGATCCAGGCCGGGGCCGGCATCGTGGCCGACTCCTCTCCCGAGGCGGAGGCCGACGAGTGCGAGAACAAGGCCCTCGCGCTGCGCCGCGCGGTGGAAGCCAGTGGGGAGTACGCATCGTGATTCTCGTGATCGACAACTACGACTCCTTCACCTACAACCTCGTGCAGTTCCTCCTCACGAAGGATGCCGACGTCCGCGTGCTGCGCAACGATGCGCTCACCGTGGACGAGGCTCTTGCCCTCGCGCCCGACCGCATCGTCATCTCGCCCGGGCCCGGGAGGCCCGAGGACGCGGGGATCTCCTGCGAGCTCATCCGGCGAAACGAGACGATTCCGCTCCTCGGTGTGTGTCTCGGTCATCAGGCGCTCGGACAGGTGTTCGGCGGAGACGTCGTGCGGGCGCCGCAGCTCATGCACGGCAAGACCTCGGAGATCCGGCACGACGGCACGGGTGTCTTCGCGGGCCTTTCGAATCCCTTCACGGCCACGCGGTATCACTCGCTCGTCGTGGATCGCGCGTCCGTGCCGCCCGAGCTCCGCATCAACGCCGAAACGGCCGACGGGCTGGTCATGGGCCTCGCGCATCGCACCCGGCCGCTGGCCGGAGTGCAGTTCCACCCGGAGTCGATCCTCACCCCGGAGGGTGAGACGCTGCTCGCCGGCTTCGTGACCCGGGGCGTCGCGTGAGCGACGCGCTGCGCAGCGCGCTCCGTGCGGTGACGGGCGGCCGGTCGCTCTCGCGCGAGGAGGCCCGCGGGGCGGCGGATGCGATGCTCGAGCCGGGGGAGGGCGCGGCCCTCCTCTCGGGCGCGCTCCTCGCCGCCCTCGCGACGCGCGGCGAGACGGCGGACGAGCTGGCCGGTGTCGTCGACGCGCTCCTCGCGCGGTCGATGCCCCTCGCGATGCCGCGCGAGGTCTTCGACCGCACGGTCGACGTCTGCGGCACGGGGGGCGACGGTCTCGGCACGTTCAACGTTTCGACGGTCACCGCGTGCGTGGTGGCGGGTGCCGGGGTGCCTGTGGCCAAGCACGGGGGCCGTTCCGTCTCCTCGGCCTCGGGCTCCGCTGACGTTCTCGCGGCCCTCGGCGTGGTGCTCGAGATGCCGCGCCGCGCGGCCGAACGCGCGCTCGCCGAAGGGGGCCTCGCATTCCTTTTCGCCCCTGC
>JAEUQS010000751.1 GCA_016789625.1 Acidobacteriota bacterium
CCGATGATGCCCATGCCCCAGAAGACCGCCCAGTAGTCGAACTTCTCCCAGTACGTGAAGTGGTCGAATTTCGGCCGCGGCCCCTTCCCCAGGAACCACTTCACGTGGCCCCACATCTCCACCGCGTCGCGGGGCTGCGGAACCATCGAGTTGGGCCCCCAGAGAATTCCGTAGCGCTTCTCCACGAGCACCTTCTTGCCAATGCGGAGAAGGTGGAGAGCGAACGCCGTCATCATGAGGATGGCCGAGGCCCGGTGGATGGCCCCGGCCACCCGGAAGCTCACGAACTCCGCGAGCTTGTGGGCCCACGCGGCGTGGCTGAAGAAGAGCGGCAGGCCGGTGAGCGCGCAGCCCAGGAAGCTCGAGAAGAGCATGCCGTGCGTGATGCGGTCGATCCGGTCGAAGCGGCGATAGCGAACCTCTTCGGCCGGCCCGGCGCCCGTCCCCTCTGCGATCGCGCTCATGGCTTCCCTTCCTCGTCCTTCGACGCCTTTCGGTGGGCCTCGTGCTCCTTGCGGGCCTTGTAGGAGCGCGGAAGCCACAGGAGCGTGTGCACGCCGAAGAACGTGAACACGAACGCGAGGAGCCCCTTCATCGACGTCGTGACGAGGTAGACGAGGAGGCTTCTCTTCGGCGATTCGGGGTCCGCGTGGGGATCCCATTTGGCGAAGCTGGCCGTCGCCGTCGGGTGGCACTTCCGGCAGGTCTCGACGCGGCCCTCGCCCGTGAGCTTGTTCCCCGGCTTGTCGCGGCCCAGGATCTCGTGGGCGCCATGACAGTCGGCGCAGGTGGCGACGGTGGTGAAGCCGAGGTCGGTGATCTTCCCGTGATACGTGGCCCGGTAGGTCGCGAGGATCTTCTCGTGGCACGTCCCGCACTGCTCGACCGCGCGAAGGCGCCAGGCGGGCAGCCGCGTGTCGAGGTTCTGGTGCGCGGAGTGACAGTCGGTGCACACGGGCGCGCGCTCGTCGCCCTTGTGCATGAGCGCGCCGTGCGTTCCCTTTCCGTAGGACTCGGCGACGTCCGAATGACAGGACCCGCAGAGCTCGGGGATCTTGTTGCGGAAGACCGCGCTCTGGGGGTCGGATTTCTTGAACGCACCGTGAGTGCCGTGGCAGGTGACGCACGTGGGAGCGCTCCCCTGGTTCTCACCCTGGAGCGTCTTTCCGTGGATGCCGTCGCGGAACGCAGCCGGCGTCGACGGTCCGGGGCCGTGGCCTCCGTGACACCTCAGGCAGAGGTTGGCGACCCGCTCGTGGCTCGTGTTGGCCACGGGCTCGTCCTTGTGCCGGGCCGCGTGCGGGTTGTGGCAGCTCGTGCATTCGAGCTTGGCGACGGTGACGTGCGCGCTCTTCGCGTTGACCTCGACCGCTTCGGCGTGGCACGGCGAGCAGTCGACCTTGGCGAGCTTCTCCGCGTGCGGGAGCTCGGCCGTCGCGAGGTCCTGGTGACAGTCGGTGCACGAGAGACCGCCCTTGCCATGGACCGACTCCGCCCAGAGCTCGGCCGGCACGTGAAC
>JAEUQS010000775.1 GCA_016789625.1 Acidobacteriota bacterium
TGTCGACGGACGGCGGCGCGACGTTCACCCGCGGGCCGGGCCCGACGACGACCACCACGACCGGTAACGCGGATCCGGTCGTCGTCTCGGGCTCGGAGCCGGGAGAGCTCTACTACGCGTCGATCAGCTTCCGCGACGACAGGTCGTATGCCATCGCCGTGGCCCGTTCCGTCGACGATGGGAAGACGTTCGCGCCGTTTGCTTTCGCGAGCCCCGCCGTCCCGCGCGGGCGGCTCCAGGACAAGCCGTGGATCGCCGTGGATCGTGACGCCGGCTCTCCGGATCGCGGCAACGTCTACGTCGCCTGGATCGACCTGCAGAGGGACCGCAACGTGCTGCGCTTTGCCCGGTCGCGCGACCACGGGAGCACGTTCGAGCCGCAGGTGGCGGTGCCCGGGACTGAAGGGCCGGGCCTCGGCTACTACGGATACGGACCCATCGTGGAGGTGCTCCCGGGCGGCGACGTCGTCGTCGCGTGGATGAAGCACCCGTACGACGGATACGGTGAGAGGCTTCCCGGAACGTCGGGCTCGATCCTCGTCGCGCGGTCCTCGGACGGCGGCCGCACGTTCGGGCCGCCGGTGACGGCCGCCTCGTACGAGATGGTCCCCTCGACAGATGGCATCGGGCTGATTCCGGGAGGGCCGCGCGGAATCCGGACGCTGCCGTTCCTCTCCCTGTCCGTCGACGGAAGGGGCTTCGTCCACATCGTCTATCACGCGCGGCCCGCGCCGGGCTCGGTGGACCCGTCGGACGTCTTCGCGATCCGTTCGACGGACGGCGGGAGGTCGTTCAGCCTGCCTGTACGGCTGAACGACGACCTCACGGCGACCGCACAGTTCGTGCCCTCCGTGGCCGCAGCGCGGGACGGCACGCTCGCCGCGAAGTGGTGGGATCGTCGGGCGCATCCCGGAGATCGCCTCGTCGATGTCTTCATGGCAATCTCGCGGGACGCGGGGGCGACCTGGGAGAAGAGCTTCCGCGTCACGGACCATTCGTGGTTCTTCCGTCCTCGTTACCCCGAACCCGCGAACCTGAGCGTCTACTTCGGCGACTACGACGGCCTGACCGCCGACGCGGACCGCTTCTGGCTGAGCTGGAGCGACGAGCGTTCGGTCGAGCCCGACGTCTTCGTGACGTCGGTGCCGACGTCGCGCGAGGCTCGCGTCGCGGACTTCCACGTCGCGGCCCGGGAGCCGTTCCTGCGCGTGGAGGCGGGAAGGGACGTCGAGGTTCCCGTCGACGTGGTTGCGGAGAACGGCTTCACGGGAATGGTGGCTCTCGAGGTCGCGGGCGTTCCGACCGGAGTCTCGGCCCGGCTCGAGCCGCGGGACGTCGCCGCGGGCCAGTCGTCGATGCTCCGCCTCTCGACGGCCTCGGACGCGCCGGCGCGTGCCGCGATGCTCACGATCTCCGCGGGTGCGGGCTCGCGGGTGAGGCGGACGAACGTCGATCTCGTCGTCACCGGCGGTCGTGGCGCGAACAACCCGCCTTCGGCCACGATCCTCAACCCTCGCCCGGGCACGACCGCCGGGCCGGCCGGCCAGACCATCCAGTTCTCGTCGCAGATCTCGGACGCCGACGCCGGCGACGTTCTTCAGATCTCCTGGGACTTCGGCGACGGCTCCAGCAACAGCGATACGGCCTTCTCGAGCCACTCCTACGCAGTGGCCGGCTCCTATCGCGCGACGCTCTCGGTGCGCGACCTCTCGGGTGCGACCACGACTGCGTCCGTGGACCTGACGATCTCGGACGCGGCGCCCACCGGCGTGTCCCGCATCGTGCCCGTCGTGATCGAGGCTCCCGGCGCCTCAGGCAGCCGGTTCCAGACCGAGGTCACCCTGGTGTCGCGCTTCGAGATCCCCGGAACCTCCGGCGCACAGACGCCCGTCTACCTTCGATACACGTCCTCCCTCGGAAGCGGCTCCGGTACCGCGAGCCGCTCGGTCGGTACGTTGAGCCAGGCCTCGCTGCCGGATTTCGTGGAGTTCCTCCGCGGACGCGGCGTCCCGATTCCGCGAGACGGCACGGGACAAGCGGGGACGCTCGCGGTGACGTTCGGCGGCATTGCGGATGACACGCTCGCGTTCGCGGGAGCCCGGGTCTTCACGAAGGAGCCCTCGGGCGGCGACGGGACGTTCGGGCTCTTCTTCCCGTCGATCGACACGTCCACGACGACGGCCACCGTCTACGGCCTCCAGCAGGACGCCTCCACGCGCTCGAACCTCGCGGTACTGAACGCGGGAGCCTCGCCGATCACCCTGCGCATTCGGCTGTACGGTCCCTCGGGAGAAGACCTCGGCGCGCTCTCTGACCTCGAGCTCCCGACCCGGGGCTGGAATCAGATCTCCCAGCCGCTCCTCGGCAAGGCGACCTCCGGGTACGCGACGATCACCCGTGTCGCGGGCGCATCTCCCTTCAGCGCCTACGGCGTGCTGAACGACGCCGTCACGTCGGACGGCTCCTTCCTGGCCCCGCTCCTCCCCGGGGACTCGTCGCCCGCGGAACGCTTCGTCCCGGTCGTCCTCGATGTCTCGGGAGTGGGCGGCGCGCGGTTCCGCACGGAGCTGACCCTGGCGAACCTCTCGTCGACTCCGCTCCCGCTCCGGATGCGCTATCAGCCGGCGTCCGGGTTCGGCGGCGGTGCGGGCGAGGTGCTCCTCACACTCGCGGCCCGGGAGCAGCGCGTCCTCGCCGACGTCATCGCGTTCCTGAGAAGGAGCCTCCCGATCGAGGCGGACGGCCGGAACGTGGCGGGCACGCTGATGGTCTCGGCTCCCGAGGGAACGTCCGCCGACGCGTTCGCCGTCGGAGCGCGCACGTTCGTTCCGCGCGAGGGAGGGGGCACGTACGGGCTCTTCTACGCGGGGAGCACGTCCGCGGAATCGGCCACCAGCTCGGCCTGGGTTTATGCGCTGAGGCAGGATGCGCGGACCCGATCGAACCTCGCTGTCGCCAACCGAGGCGACGCCGGACCGATCACGCTCCGCGCGACGTGGTACTCGTCGATCGGCACGGTGCTCGGCAGCGTGGAGAAGACGCTCGAGCCCGGCGAGTGGTATCAGTTCGGGCAGCCTCTCGCGGCCTTCGGCGCGCTGGACGGCTTCGCGCACGTGGAGCGGATCTCGGGGGCGTCGCGCTTCGTCGCGTACGGCGTCCTCAACGACAACGTCACCTCGGACGGGAGCTTCGTGCCCATGGCGTCGTTCCGGCCGCCCCAATGACCTCGAGGGCGGGTCTCCGGCGGGCTTTGCGGGCCATGCTCGTCGCGGGTCTTCTCGCCTCGATGGACGCCGCAGGCGAATCAGAGGGTGACGTGTGTCGCGAGCTCGAAACGCCCGCTTACTTCGCCGCGCGCCTCGCGTGGTCCGTCGAGCGATACGGTGATCGCGGGGTCCTGAACCCCGAGCGCCGGCTCGAGCGGGCTCGCGCGCTCTACGACGAGCTCCGGACCCAGCGCCGCCCGCCGTCCCGCGCCGCG
>JAEUQS010000808.1 GCA_016789625.1 Acidobacteriota bacterium
CTGAAGGTGCGCGAAGGCCCGGAGGAGCCGGTCCAGCCGCTCACCCCGCCCGCGCTGGCCGACCAGCTCTCGTTCAACGCCACCCAGCTCTCCAAGGTGCGGCACGAGCTGCGGACGCCCATCAACCAGATCCTGGGCTACAGCGAGCTCCTCGAGGAGCAGGCCGAGGACGAAGGCCAGCAGGGCTACATCCCCGACCTGCGGAAGATCCAGGCCGCGGGCCGCAGGCTCCTCGGCATGCTCGACGAGCACCTGGCGCCACCCAGCAAGCAGAGCCTCGCGCAGGCCAAGGCCGCCGACGCCGTTGCCGAGGGCACGGGGCGGGACTCGGGCGTGAAGTGGAAAGCCCTCGCCGAGAGCGCGATGGCGATGGCTCAGACCCAGCACGCCCAGCAAGGCCACGGCCCGGGAGTCCCGAGCGCGACGGCGACCCCGGCCCCCCTGGATCCGGTGGAGGTCGTCGCGTCGGCCGCGGCGTCGGCTGCCTCCAAGGAGATCCTCAAAGGCGCGGACGACGGCGACGGCCACCCCGGGCAGGCCAGCGGAAAGCTCCTCGTCGTGGACGACAACGAGCTCAACCGCGACATGCTCTCGCGCAGGCTCCAGCAGCGCGGCTACGCCGTGAAGACCGCCGAGGACGGCGAGAAGGCGCTCGCCCGGATCGAGGAGGAGAAGTTCGACACCGTGCTCCTCGACGTGATGATGCCGGGCATCAGCGGCCTCGAGGTGCTCGAGATCCTTCGCAAGACCTACACCGTGGCGGCCCTCCCGGTCATCATGGCGACGGCCCGGGACGACAGCCAGGACATCGTCGAGGCGCTCAAGCTGGGCGCGAACGACTACGTCACCAAGCCGCTCGACTTTCCCGTCGTCCTGGCGCGGCTCGAGACGCAGCTCGCGCTGAAACGCGCCACCGAGCAGCTCGAGAAGAGAAACCAGTTCATCCGCAACACGTTCGGCCGGTACCTCTCCGACGATGTCGTGGCGAGCCTTCTCGAGAGCGAGTCGGGCCTGGCTCTGGGGGGCGAGAACCGCAACCTCACGATCCTCATGTCCGACCTGCGCGGGTTCACGTCGGCGGCCGAACGCCTCGCGCCGGAGCAGGTCGTTCGCGTGCTCAACACCTACCTCGCCGCGATGACCGACGTCATCCAGCAGCACAAGGGCACGATCGACGAGTTCATCGGAGACGCGATCCTCGCCATCTTCGGCGCGCCGCAGAGCCACGAGGACGACGCCGAGCGCGCCGTCGCGTGCGCGCTCGCGATGCAGCTCGCCATGGAGGACGTCAACCGCAAGATCGCCGAGGACGGCTTCCCGCCGGTGGAGATGGGCATCGCGCTCAACACCGGAAACGTCGTCGTGGGCAACATCGGCTCGCAGACCCGCGCCAAGTACGGCGTCGTGGGGAGCCACGTGAACCTCGCGGCCCGCATCGAGAGCTACAGCGTGGGAGGACAGGTCCTCATCAGCGAGATGACGCTCCTCCAGGCCGGAGCCGGCGTCACGGTGGGCAAGAAGATCATCATCAACGCCAAGGGCTTCAAGGACCCGATCCCCATCTACGACGTCCGCGCGATCTCGGGCAAGTACAACTTCACGCTGCCCGACGCCGGCGAGCCGCTCGTCGAGCTTTCGCACCCCATCCCCGTGCGCTTCACGATGATCATCGAGAAGCACGTCGGCGAGGAGGTGCAGCAGGCCCGCATCCTGCGCATGTCCGAGAAGGAGGCGGAGCTCGAGTGCGACGCCGAGGTGCCGGAGATGACGAACCTGAAGATCCGGGTCGTCGGCGCCTCGGGCGAGGAGATCCCCGCGGACCTCTACGGAAAGGTGATGGGCACCCTCGACGGCGTGAAGGGTTTTCTCCTGAGGTTCACGGCCATGCCCCCCGAGGTCGACCGCTTCTTCAAGTCGGTCCTCAAAGCCGAAGGCTAGCCGCAGCGAGGCCTGACGCGATCTCGCGCACGATGGCGCGGGCCGCCGCGACGCGGTCGGCCGCCGTCGTGATGGGCCGCCCCACCACGAGGAGATCCGCTCCGCTCGCGATCGCCCCGGCCGGCGTGGCGAGGCGCTTCTGGTCCCCGGCCGCGCTCCCCTCGGGGCGGATTCCCGGAACCACGAGCAGGAAATCCGGGCCACAGGCCGCCCGGATCGCCTCGATCTCCTCGGGCGAGCAGACCACGCCGTCGAGCCCCGCCTCCCGGGCGAGCGCCGCCAGCCGCACCGCGGCTTCCCGGGGCGTTCCGGAGAGGCCCACGCGGGCGAGCATCGCCGCGTCGAGCGACGTGAGCACCGTGACCGCGATGACGCGGGGCACCGCGAGCCCCGCGGCGGCCGCGGCCGCGCGGGCTCTCTCGCCCGCCGCCCGCATCATGTCGAGGCCGCCCGAAGCGTGCACGTTGAGAATCGTCGCGCCCGTGCGGGCGGCGGCGGCCGCGGCCCCGCCCACCGTGTTCGGAATGTCGTGGAGCTTGAGATCCAGAAACACCCGGGCGCCCGCCGAGGTCATCTCGGAGACGAAGCCGGGCCCCAGCGAGACGAACGCCTCGAGCCCGATCTTCAGCACGCCCGCCTCGGGGCCCAGCTCGCGGGCGAGGGCCAGCAGGGTTTCGCGGTCGCTCGCATCGAGCGCGATGGCGAGGCGATCCTTCGCGGTGCCGTTCATCTCAGGCCTTCGCGAACGTGTGCTCGGGCCGGGGCCGCGTCTTCAGGGTTCCCACGAGATCGGCCACCCGGTCCACGCCGTGCCGGTCGCACCAGGCCGCGAGCTCCTTCACGAGCCGCCCCGAGACGAAGGGATCCCGGAAGTTCGCCGTGCCCACCTGCACCGCCGTGGCCCCCGCGACCAGGAACTCCAGCACGTTCTCCACGGTCTCGATGCCGCCCATGCCGAAGAGCGGCACGTTCGGCAGCGCGCGGCGCACCTCCCACACCATGCGGAGCGCGATGGGGCGGATCGCGGGCCCCGAGAGGCCGCCCGTGGTGAAGCCGATCTTGGGCTCGCGGCGCTCGAGATCGATGGCGAGCCCCACGAGCGTGTTGATCAGGGAGAGGATGTCGGCGCCGCTGTCCACGGCCGCGCGGGCCGCGGCGACGATGTCGCCGGAGTTGGGGGAGAGCTTCACCACGAGGGGGAGCTTCGTTGCGACCCGGCAGCGTTTCACCAGAGCCGCGAGCGCGACGGGGTCGTTTCCGAAGACCATGCCGCCCTTCACCACGTTGGGGCACGAGACGTTCAGCTCGATCGCCGCGACGCGGGCGTCGTCGCCGATGCGCTCGAGCACCTCGACGTATTCGTCCTCGGTGTCCCCCCAGATGTTCGCGATCACCGTGGCGCCCTTGGCGTGGAGGAGCGGCAGACGCTCCCCGAGGAACGTGTCGATGCCGATGTTCTGGAGGCCGATCGCGTTCAGCATTCCCGCGTCGACCTCGCAGATGCGGGGCGGTGGGTTGCCGTGACAGGGGCGCCGCGAAAGGCCCTTCACCGAGATCGCGCCGAGCCCGCCGAGGTCCACGTAGCCCTCGAACTCGAGCCCGTACCCGAACGTTCCCGACGCGGTCGCGATGGGGTTGCGCAGTGCGAGCGGCCCCAGCCTCACGGCCAGATCGACGCTCACACGCGGCTCCAGTCGATGGCCGTGTGGGGAAGGCAGGGGCCCTCCTTGCACACGGTCGCGAAGCGGCCGTCCCGCGCGGGCACCACGCAGCCCAGGCAGACGCCGAAGCCGCAGGCCATCTCGCTCTCGAGCGCGAACGAGGTTTCCAGGTCGGCCTCGTCGGCGATGCGGGCGAGAGCGCGGAAGAGCGGAACCGGCCCGCAGGCGTAGAGCCGTTTGTAGGTCTTTCCGGCCGACAGCTCCCTCTGGAGGAGCTCGGTGACGAGGCCTTTGCGGCCGAGCGAGCCGTCGTCGGTCGCGTAGGCACAGCGGTGGGCCCCCAGGAAACGCTCGAAATCCGCGCGCTTGAGCACGTCCTTCTCGTTGCGTCCGCCGTAGAAAAGCTCCGCAGTGACGCCCCGCGCCGCGAGCACGCGCGAGAGGAGCACGAGCGGGGCGAGGCCGATCCCCCCGGCGACGAGAGCGACCCGGTCGTCGCGGCCGAGATCGTCGATGGGAAAGGGCACGCCCAGGGGTCCGAGGACCGGGAGCGGGGTCCCCTCGGCGAAGTGGGCGAGCGCGGCCGTCCCGACGCCCACGACCTTCACCACGAACTCCAGGGCCGGCACGCCGGCCACGGTCGTGACGTCGGCGATGGAGAACGCACGGCGCAGGTAGGGCCGGAGCCCGTCGCCGGCCTGGAGCATCGCGAAGTGGCCGGGCCGCGTGAGCGCGCCGATCGAACCCGCCTGCACGAACAGCGAGTAGTGGGTGGCGTCGTAGGACAGCGTCTTGAGGACGCGCAGCTCTTCGTTGACCGGCATGAGAGGGGGGGCGAGACTCGCCGGACGCGGATTATGAGCGAGCCACCGAGAGTCCTCCACTATCCCCTTCCCGTCCTCGCGGGAGGAGCGGCCGGGGCCGCCGTGGGGGATCTCTTCCTGGGTCTCAACCCGCATCTCTTCGGGCTCGTTCCTTCGGCGCGGCTGCTCCTTTCCTTCTCCCTGGTCTTCGCGCTGGCCGCGTTGCCGTTCGCGTACCGGAGGCGGGCGCCCGGTCGCGGGCCCTTCGTCGCTCTCGCGCTGACCGTGATCGCGGTGGCGTTCCTCGCCGAGATGCAGCGCGGCGCCTATTTCGACTATCTCGGCAACGGCGCACGCCGGGTCCTCGTCTGGACCAGCCTCCTGTCGGCCGTCGCGGGCGCCACGAGCCTCGCCGCGGCCCTCTGGTCGCCGTCCCCCTCTGCCGCTCGCTCCCTCCTCGCCTCCTGCTTCGCGGCGCTCCTCGTCGTTCCGGCGCTCGTCGCGCGTCAGGCGCCCGAGAGGGTGCCTCTCAAGGAGCCGCACCTCCAGCCGGGGCGTCCGGGCCGGAGCCTGCAGGTCCTCGTGCTCGAGGGCGTGTCGTGGGAGCTCCTCCTCGCGGGAGCCTCCGACGGGCGCCTGCCGGTGTTCGCCCGCTGCCTCGCCGGCGGGGTGGGCGGTCCCCTGCGCACGCTGGAGCCGTACGACCGGGCCGCCCTCTTCACCACCGCGGCGACCGGCAAGCGTCCGAGCAAGCACGGGATCCTCTCGACGGCGTTCGCCCGCACCCCGGCCGGACCGCTCGGGCTCCTGCCCGTGCTGCCGGGCACGGCGCCCTTCGCTGCGGCCGGCTCTCCGCGGCCCGACGGGGAGAGGCAGAGCCTCACGTTCTGGGAGATCCTCGCGCGCCGCGGCCACGAGGTCACGGTGCTGGGCTGGCCGCACGCGGCCGCGCGCGAAGGCACGAAGCTCTGGGCCAGCGAGGAGTTCTTCACGAGGCACGAGCCGCTTCCCGGCGACGCGCTGCCCCGCCGTGTCGCCGACCGCGCCGCCCTCTTCCGGGCCGGGGCCCAGACCCTCGACCGGCCCCTCGTACGCGCGCTGACCCCCGACGGGCTCACCAGCGAGGACCGCGCGCGGGCCCGGCCGCTGGAGGGGGCGGCCCGGGATCTCTCGGTTCTCGGCGCCTCCCTCGGGGCCGTGCCCCAGGGGCCCGGGAGCGTCTCGACGATCGTCCTCTCGGGCCTCACCGGACCCGCGCGCGTCTTCGGCGCGGCCGCGGAGCCCTCGCGCTACTGGGGCCTCTCTCCCCAGAGCGGCGAGGCGCGCGCACGGGCCCTCATCGCCTACTACCGCTTTCTCGACGATCTGCTGTTCGACCTCATCGAAAGGGAGGGGGAGGACCGCACGATCTGCATCCTCGCGCCCGCGGGCTGGGGACCGCCGCCGCCCCTGAACGCGGTTTCGCAGTTCGCGCGCGGACGGGAGCCCGAGGCCTCGCCCGAAGGAGGCCGGTACGGCTTCGTGCTCTTCTTCGGCTCCGGAATCCGCAAGGGGTACAAGCTCACCTCGGCGAGCGTTCTCGATTTCGCGCCGACCCTCCTCGTCCTGGCGGGCGAGCCGATGGCCCGCGACCTCGACGGGCGCGTGCTGGCCGAGGCCTTCGACGAGCGCTTCGTGGACACCGCCAACGTGCCGCTCGTCCCCACGTACGAGCCCCTGGGGCCGCAATGAAACGCCTCGGGACCGCAGGGATTCCCATCGCCGCGTTCCTCCTGGGCACGTTCCTGCGGGTGGTCCGCTGGGACCGCTGGCCCGAAGGGCCTTGGTCCGACGAGGTCTACGCGATCCGCGCGGCGCGGCTCTACGCGCGGGAGGGCGGGACCTCGATCTTCGGGTCGTCGCCCCTCGTGCCTCCCGACGCGGGCTTCGTGAACGCCTGGGTGAGCCACGTCTACCTCGCGTACGTCGCGCTCGTCGACCGGCTGGCCGGCGGCGGCCTCCTCTCGATCCGGGTGCTCTCGATCGGCCCGTCGATTCTGCTTCTCCTCGCGGCGCTGCTCCTCGCGCGAGAGGTCTCGGAGGAGAGGAAGGCGTCCCTCGCCGCGTCCGCGCTTCTCCTCGCGACGTCGATGTGGCTCCTCACCACCGGGCGTTGGGGCTGGGACGCCGTCGCCACGTCGGCGCTCCTCACGCTCTCGGCCTACACGGGGGTCTTGTCGAGAAAGCGCGGGTCGGCGATCGCCGCTCTCGCCTCCGGCGCCCTGCTGGGGCTGGCCCAGTACGGTTACGTGGCGGCGCGCCTCGCGCTCCTCGTGCCTGCCGTCCTCCTGGCGTCGGCGCTCCTCCGGAGAGACCGGGCCGGGCTGCGGCGGCTCGGAGCGTTGGTCCTGGGCCTCGTTCTCGTTTCAGCGCCCCTCGTGATCCATCTCTCGACGCACCCCGAGCGTGCCCTCGCCCGCGCCGCGGAGGTCGGGGTCCTCGCGTCGGGAGACGCGGGGAGCGCCCTCCTGGCGAACACCCGCGACCTGTCGGACATGCTCCTCGTGCGGGGGGACCCCAACGCGCGCCACGGGGATCCGGCGCGGCCCGTCCTCCCCTTGCTCGTCACCGGCCTGGCGCTCCTGGGCCTCGCGGCGGCGGTTCGAAGGCGCGACGCGGACGCAGGCGAGGTCGCTCTCTGGGCCGGGGCTCTTCTCCTCGGAGCTCTCCTGGCGCGCACGCCAGGTGGAAACGCCTATCGCATCTCTCCGGCGGCGCCGTTTCTCCTCGTCCTCGCGGGGGTCGGCACCGGCGCGCTTCTCGCGCTCCTGCCCGGGCAGGCCGGTAGGACTGCTTCGGGTATCCCGCCCATCGGCGGGATACCCGAGCGCGCGAAGCGCGGCGGAGCCGTCGTTCTCGGTGCCGCGCTCCTCGTGACCGCGGCGCTCGAGGTCCGCGCGTTCGCGGGCTGGGCCCGGACGCCCCTCACGTTCGGCGCGTTCGGCGGACCCGAGAGGGAGCTGGCGGACGCGATCTCCCGGGAGCTCGAACGGGCGCCCGCTGATGTGATCCTCCATCCCGTGGCGGCGGCCCGGAACCCCATCGTCGTCGAGATGCTCCTCTCGCGCCCTGACGACCCGCGGCCCGCGGCACGGGTCGCGGACCTGCTGGGACCCGTGCCCTACCGCTTCCTGCCGGAAGCGGACGTTCTCTACGCGGGAGGAGCCGCTCCGGCGGGCGCCGTCGAGATCGCTCGCGCGCCGCTTCGTCCCGGCCTTCCCGAGTGGCGCCTCTACCGCATTCCGAAGAGCCTCGCCCGGGCCGAGGCCCAGCGGCGGCTCGAGGGCAGCTGGTTCCCGCCGTCCGGCGGATCGTTTCGCGCCGAGGAAGGCGGCCTCTACACGTTCCGATCGAAAGGACCGCTGTACCTTTCGATGGGCGGGGAGCGCCGCGGACCGTTCGCGGGTGCCGTGGGCCTCCTCCTCGAGAAGGGCCTGCACGATCTCTCCGCAGAGTCCGAGAGCGAGGTCCACGTGGTCACGCCGTCGGGGTTCGAGGCGCGGCCGATCCCGCCGGCGGGACGCCTGGGGGGATCGAGAAGCCCCCGGGATCAAAGTGAGCTTCAGCGATAGCGGGCGTTCGCCACGAACGGGCGGTCGCCCACCCGGAGCGACAGCTCGAGGAGGTCGCTGCCGTCGCCCTTGGGGCGCCGGTCGTCGGGCTCCACCGGCGTGGTGCAGGTGATCGCCGTGGCCGAGATCGAGCAGCTCGGGGTCGGGAACCCGGCGCCCGGCTGCCGGAGGGTGAGACCCGAGGGGACGAAGCGCATCGAGACGAGAGTGATCGGCTCGTGGGTGGCGATCTCGCGGTCGAACTTGATGGTGAAGACGTACAGACCGTCTTTCTGAACCACGATCGCGTCCTTGATGATCCCGGCGGCGATGGGCGCTCCGGTGCTGCCAGGCAACGCGGCATGAAGGGGCGGCGCGACTGTGGCGACTGTGGCGACGGGGGCGGAGGCTGCCGCCGCGGACGCAGCGGTTTTCGACGCGACGCCGGACGGCGCCGAAGCAGGCACGAGCGCCGGCACGATCCGGGGGCCCGCGTCCTCGTGGCCCCCGGTCTCGAGGGGGGACGCGGGCTCGAGGGGGACTTCCTTCTCGGGAAGGGCCCCTGCCAGCGTCGGCAGAGGACGCGGCGCGGGCGCTGTCTCGGTGTGGGGCGCGCCGTCCGCCTCCCGGGGCGCCGGCAGCTCCCTCAGCAGGAAGAACGCCGAGACCCAGGCGGCGGCCAGCACGAGCGCCGCGAGGGTGAAAGCGGCTCCGCGGCGGCGGGGTGCGGGCTGGGGCCGGTACGGGGCCGCGGCCGCCAGGCCCCCTTCGGGCCGCATGTTGGGCTGGGTGACGACCGCGCTGTCCACGGCCTTTCGCGGCAGGCGGCTCCCCACGAGATACGGGCGGCCCGCCGAGAGGAAGATCACCGAGATGTTGTCCTTCGAGCCCCCCTCGAACGCGCGCGAGTAGATCTCCTCGATCGCCGCGGCCGGGTTCGGCGAGACCGCCAGCGCCTCGGCGAGATGCTCGGGCCGCAGAACGTCGGTGACGCCGTCGCTCATGAGGAGCACCCCGTCACCCTCCTCCAGCACCAGGTCCGAGCGCAGGGCCGGCTGGGCCTTCTTCTCGTGCCCGAGGCTGCGGGTGAGCGCGTGGGCGAGCGGGCTCATCGCGAACTCCTCGAGCGCGCCCTCGGTGAGCCCCAGAGCTTCGCGGTGCTCGGCGAGAGCCGTGTGGTCGACCGAGAGCTGCGAGACGGTGCCTCCGCGCACGAGGAAGATGCGGCTGTCGCCGAGGTTCGCGACGAAGAGGCGGCCGCCCGGCAGAACGACACCGAGCGCGAGCGTGGTGCCCATCCCCCGCATGCTGGGGTTCGCCTGGCTCCTCGCGAAGATCTCGTCGTTCGACTCCTGAACCCACTGGCCGATCGCGGCCGCGAGCTCCTCGGGCTTGCCCGACTTCTTGGCGAAGGCCCGGAGGCGCTCGCTCACCATCTCGACGGCGAGGGTGGACGCGACCTCGCCCGCGAGGTGGCCTCCCATCCCGTCGCACACGAGGCCGAAGGCGGCGACGGGCGAGCGGGGTCCGAACGTCTCGAACACGATCGAATCCTCGTTCGAGGGCCGACGGCCCGTGCGCGAGAGTCCGTGCGCCGTGATGGCGAGGGGCTGGTCTTTCACGACGCGTTCTCCCGTCATCAGGCGGCCATTCCGAGGCCCGCGAGGAGAAAGCGGGAGAGATCGGGCCGCCGCGCGGCCTGGGGCTCGAGCGCGCGCCTCACGAGAGGCTCGAGGGAACGCAGGGGGCCCAGCTCGAGAGCCGACGGGTCTTCCAGGAAATTGCCGCTCCCGATGTGGGAGAGCTGGGCGGCGAGGCGGAACGAGAGGGCCTGCCGCACCGAGACGCCGGGCCAGGAGTCGAGAACCTCGGGCGCGGTGAACGGCTCCCAGCTCTCGGAGGGCTCGAGGCCCGAGAGCGCGGGGCGCGACCGCGTGGCGCGGGGTTCCGCGAGCCACTCGCGGACGGGCAGGGGACCCCCCTTGGGCCGCCGGCGGACGCGGAGTCGCGCGAGCTCCACGGGCGCGAGGTGGATGCCTGCGAAGCCCGCCTCGTAAGCGGTGAGCTGCGCGGAGGCCAGCCGGCGCACCACGTCGAGGAGCTCGGCCTCCCCCAGGAGCTCACCCGCCGGAGGGGCCTCGTCGTCTTCCGAGTGATACGCCACGAACGGCCGGCCCTTGACGGCGCTCTCCCCCGAGGAGAGCACCGCCGGCAGCTCCGCGTGCCGGAGGTGCACGGTGGCCTCGTAGACGCGCGCGAGGCGGGAGGTCTCCCGCAGGCTGTCGGGCGCATGCCCGTCGACGCGAATCCACGCGGCCGCCCGATCCCGCTCGCGGCGTGCGCGGTAGCGGTAGGGGACGCCCGTCTGCTCGGGGCCGTCGAGCAGCGCGTAGCCCGGAATCCAGGACGGCATGGAACCGTGATTCTAGGTCAGCGGGCGTCCGGTTCGCCGAGGAGAACCCGTTCCCCTTCGTGAAGGCCCGACGTGACCTCGACGGACTGCGCGTTCGCGTGGCCGAGAACGAGCTCCCGCCGTTCCGGCGCGAGGAACCGCCGGGCCACGAAACAGTGGGCGCCCTTCGCGTCCCGGCGCACGGCTTCGATGGGAAGGAGCAGGGCGTCCGCGACCCGCGAGCCCCGTACGGAGCCGCGCACCGACATGCCCGGACGGAAGCGGGGGTCGGCCTCGCGGACGGAAATCCGGAGCGGGAAGCGCCGCGTCGCCGCGGAGGCGTCCCCCGAGAGCGAGCCCACGCTCCGCACGGTGCCCTCGAGCACGCGGTCGGGAAAGGCATCGAGCCGGAGCTCGGCGGTCTGCCCTGCCGCGAGCCGGAAGAGCTCCGTTTCGGGGACGCTCGCCTCCACGAGAAAGCGCGAGAGATCGGGCAGGAGGAGCACCGGAGTTCCCGAGAAGACGCCGTCCCCGGCTCGCACCTTGCGCTTGACGCCGGTCTTGTCGAAGACCTCGCCGTAGACGACGAGGCCCGAGGATTTCGCCCTCACCTCGCAGCTCGCCGCCCGGCGGCTGGCCTCGTCGAGCTGCCTTCGCGCCTCGGCGAGACGCGCCAAGGCCAGCCGGTAGCCGGCTTCCTGCTGGCCCGCCTGCGCGGCCGCCTTCTGAGCCGAGGAGCTCACCCGCCGCCGCCGCGCGTCGGCCTCGCCCGTCTTCTCCTTCACGAGGTCGGGCAGGGTTCTCACCACCAGCGCCTCGTGGCGTCTCCGCGCCAGGCCCAGCTCGGCCTCCGCGCGGTCGCGCCGGGCCTCGGCCGTGCGGAACTCGTCGCGCGAGACGTAGCCCTTCGCGAGGAAGGGCGTCAGGCTCTCGAGCCGTTCCTTCGCCTCGCGAGCGTCGCGCTCCTTCTCGTCGAGGTCGTTGCGGGACTCCTCGAGCGCGAGGTCGCGGCGCACGGCGAGGAGCGCGTCGCGCTCCCTCTCGGCGGCTTCGGCGCTGCGGGTCGCCTCGTCGGCCTCGGTGGCGCTCCCGGCCTTTCCCGCGTCGAGCGCGAAGCGGGCCTGGGCGCTCTCTTCCGTGAGCTCGGTGACCCGCGCGCGGGCCGCGGCCTCCTCGCGCCGGAAGGGCGCGTCGTCGAAGCGCAGGACCACGTCGCCGGGAGCCACCAGGGAGCCCTCCTCGGCCAGGAACACGAGCTTCATCTCGAGGCCCGGAACCTCGACGCCGTAGACGTCGGAGGTCTCCGGGAGAAGCGTCCCCGCGAACGGCACGCTCTCTTCGAGGCTGCCGCGCGAAACCCGCCACTCGCCCTCTCGCGCGCCGAACGGACGCAGCACCGCGGCACCGAGGAACACGAACACGGCCGCGAAGAGGATCCCCACCAGCCGCCTCGGGGAGGGAGCGAGGAAACGGCGGACCGCGTCTCTCGGGTTCATGGGAGCTCGGTGAAATTCTGCGGCAGGAGGCGCCCCGAAGCGAACAGGGCATCCAGGGTGGCGAGCACGATCTCGCGACGGGCGCGAAACGCCAGGAGCCGCGCGTCGTTCAGCGAGGTGTCCGCGTCCACGACGTCGAAGTTGCTCGAGAGCCCCTTCTCGAACCGGAGCTGCGCCACTTCGCGCTGCAGCTCGGCGTCCGCGAGCGACAGCTCGGCGATCTCGAGGTTCGTCTCGGCCGTCGCCAGCCGCCGGTAGGCGCGCGACACCTCGCGGGCCAGGTCCTCCTCGAGCACCAGCGCGTTCCGCCGGCGGGTCTCGAGCTGCACCTCGGCGATCCGCGTCTGGGCGAGGTTGGGTCCCACGTTCACGTCGTAGCGCGACGTGAACGCGAAGCCCAGCGAGCCCTCCGCGTTGCGCGACGCGGACGAGAAGCCGTCCCCCGTGCCCACGCGGTCGTACACGAGGAGCCCGTCGAGGGACGGCAGGAGCGCGCTGCGGGAAACCCGGAGGCTCGCCTTCGCGTCCTCCACGAGGGAGCGCGCCTCCACGGCCTCGAGGCGGCGCTCCCGGACCTCCTCGAGCGCCTCGGCCAGCGGAGGCAGAGCGACCGGGACCTGCGGGCTGCCGTCCAGGCAGAAATCCGCATCGGGACCCAGCCCCAGCGTGCGCCGGAGCGCGTCGCGGGCGTCGGCGAGGGCGTTCGCCGAGGAGCTCTTGGAAAGGGAGGCCTGGGAACGCAGCTGGCGCGCGCGCAGCACGTCGAGGCGCGACACCGAGCCCGCGGCGAAGCGCGCCTCGCTGAACGCGAGCAGCCGTTCGGCGCGCGTCTCGGCGTCCTCGGCCACGCGCAGGGTCTCCTCGCTCTCGATCACCGAGAGAAGGCTCTGGTAGACGAAGACCACGGTGCGCTGGCGCGCGAGCTCGAACGTGCGGCGCTGGCTCTCGGCCGCGCGGCTGGCCACGCGGAGCGGCTCCCGCGACACGGCGGGGTCCGCGCCCCGCAGGAGCGGCTGCGAAAGGGTCGCTCGGTAGGTCGCCGTGGTGTCGCTCGTGGGGGCGAGGTCGCTCTGCCGGTACACGTTGCCCGAGAGGGAGAGGACCGGTCCGAACGGCGTCCTCTCCTCGATCGTGAGCCCGTAGGACGACGAGCGCGGGCCGTCTCCGCCGGACTGCGAGAGGTTGGGAACGATGCGCGGCAGGTACGTCGCCCGGACGCCCGCGGCGGCGTACTCCGAGGTGAGGGCGGCCTCGCCCGCCGTGAGCAGCTCCGGGTTCCGGGCGAGCGCGAGCCTCACGGCCTCGCCCGCCGAGAGGCGCGGAGGCGGCGCGGCCGCGCCGGAGCCGAGCAGCGCGAGCACGAGGAGCGGGACGGCGGGGCTCATGAGCCGCTCAACCCTGATGGAGCGCGCTGGCGGGGTCGATGCGCGCGGCGCGGCGGGCCGGG
>JAEUQS010000816.1 GCA_016789625.1 Acidobacteriota bacterium
CCGCCTCGAACTCGTGTTGGTCGCCGTGCTCGCGCGCAAGGGAAGCGAGACACGACGCGTGCTCCCGGCGCAGCGACAAGTCGTCCGGATCTCGAGCGATGAGGTTCTCCAGGGAGGCGAGACGGGAGGTGAGGCTCACGGATCCATCGTCGACGGATGGAGAGGACAAACCGTGTCCCGGAACCTACGTGACCACCAGATCGGTACACTACGGGCATGTCGACCGTGAGCCTGGAAGAGGTCAAGGAGAACCCTGGGGCGATCTTCGAGCGGGTTCAAAAGGGCGAGTCGATCCTCGTCGTGGCCGATGGCGCGCCAAGCGTCGAGATGCGGCCCTCCGAGGCGGGCCCGAAAGAGCAGCACGGGATCCGGCCCTTCGGGCTGTGCTCCGGGGCCTTCGTCGTGCCCGCCGACTTCGATTCCCCACTTCCGGAGGGGACGATTCTCGAGTTCGAGGGGTCGTGAGGCTGCTGCTCGACACGCACGTCTTCCTCTGGCTGATCTCGGGGAGCCCCGAGATTCCTCCCACGGTCCTCTCGGCGGTTCGCGATCCAGGAAACCAAGTGTTCCTGAGCGTCGCGTCGGTGTGGGAGGCGATCGTAAAGTTCCAGCTCGGAAAGCTCTCGCTGCCGGAGCCTCCCGAAACATACCTCCCCGCCCAACGCGAAAGGCATCAGGTCACCTCACTCGCGATCGAGGAAGCGGATCTGAGTCACTTGTCCGTTCTACCGCCCATCCATCGGGATCCCTTCGATCGCATCCTGATAGCCCAGGCATTGCGGAGCAACCTCGTGTTCGTGACCGTCGACGCGAGAATCCGTGCCTATCCGGTCACGCTCATGGTCTGGAGCTAGATCAGTCCCTTCTCCAGACCCTTGAGCACGGCCCGCGTGCGATCGCGAACGCCGAGCTTCAGCAAGACCTTCGAGATGTGGTTCTTCACGGTGCCCTCGGTGAGGCTCAGCGCGTCGCCGATCTCGCGGTTGCTGTAGCCGCCCGAGAGGAGCCGGAGCACCTCCGTCTCACGGGGCGTGAGCGGCTCGGAGTCCTCGAATGCCTCGAACGCGTTCTCTCGCGGCGCGAGCGCCCGGGACAGACGCTCCGTGAGCGCCGGCTGAACGAGGGAGCCGCCGCCGGCCACGATGCGGATGGCGCTCGCGAGCGTCTCGAGCGTGACGTCCTTGAGCAGGTACCCGCGAGCTCCGGCGCGCAGGGCGTCGAGGACGAGCGCGTCGTCGTCGAACGTCGTGAGCACGAGACAGGGAGGCGCGTCGCTCTTGCCGGAGAGCCCGCGCAGCACGCCGAGGCCGTCGAGCCGCGGCATCCGCAGATCGAGGAGCACGAGGTCCGGCCGCTCCCTCGCGATCACGGCGAGCCCCTCCTCACCGTCTCGCCCCTCACCCACCACGGTCACGTCGGGCAGCAGCGCGAGGAGGCTGCGCAGCCCCTCGCGCACGAGCGTCTGGTCCTCCACGAGCACCGCGCGAATCAAGCGGTGCCTTCGGCGGGCAGCGGAATCCGCGCTTCGAGACACAGGCCCGGACCGCCCTCGGGCGAAACCACGAGCGTGCCGCCCAGCGCCTCGAGGCGCTCTTCCATTCCCCGCAGTCCGTTTCCGGGAACGAATCCGGCTCCGCCCTTCCCGTCGTCACGCGCCGAGAGCGACAGCGTTCCCGCGGAAACCGATATCGCGAGTGCCACGTTGCGGGCGCCGGCGTGCCGGGCCGCGTTCGTGAGCGCCTCCTGCGCGACGCGCAGCAGCGCCTCGGCCTGAGGACCCGGCAGGAGCAGCGGCTCGGGCAGCGCGAGAGCCA
>JAEUQS010000040.1 GCA_016789625.1 Acidobacteriota bacterium
CCGCCTCCAGCTCGCCTCGACCGACGAACCCTACGTCGCGCTCGTCACGCGGCTCGCCGAGAGCCTCGCCGCCGAGGAGCAGGCCCCGGCCGCGCTGGCCGAGGCCGAGACCCTGCGCCGGAACGGCGACCGCGTGGCCTACTTCTGCGCCGAGTTCGGCCTCACCGAGGTGCTGCCGATCTACTCGGGCGGCCTCGGCGTCCTGGCCGGCGACCACCTGAAAGCCGCTCACGATCTGGGCGTGCCCCTCGTCGGCGTGGGTCTGTTCTACCGGCAGGGCTTTTTTCGCCAGGCTCTCGGGGCCGACTCGAAGCAGCTCGAGAGCTATCCGCTCCTGAACCCCGACGACCTGCCCATGGATCTCCTCGCGACGCCGCAGGGTGTGCCCCCGCTCGTGAGCGTGCGCCTCGGCAACCGCGATCTCCATCTGCTGGTGCGGCGCGTGAAGATCGGCCGGATCCCCCTCCTTCTCCTGGATTCCAACCTGCCCGTCAACCGCCCCAGCGACCGCGACATCACGGCGCGGCTCTACAGCGGCGACTCGGAGCTCCGCATCCAGCAGGAGATCGTGCTCGGCGTGGGCGGCCTCAAGGCTCTGGACCTCGCGGGCCTGCGCTCGACGGTCCGCCACGCGAACGAGGGGCACGCGGCGTTCCTGGGCCTCGAGCGCATCCGCCAGATCCGGGCCGAGATGGGGGTCACGTTCGACGAGGCGCTCGAGATGGCGCGCGCCGGCAACGTCTTCACCACCCACACCCCCGTGCCCGCCGGCATCGACATCTTCGGTCCCGAGCTCATGAAGCGGTACTTCGAGAACGAGATGGAAGGCCTCGGAATCACGTTCGAGCGCTTCCTCGGGCTCGGACGCCAGGTGCCCGAGGACCCCAACGAGCACTTCTCCATGGCGGTCCTGGGCCTGCGCCTCTCGGCCAGCGTGAACGGCGTCTCGAAGCTCCACGCCACGGTCTCCCGCCGGATGTGGAAGGGCGTCTTCCCCGACGAGCCGATCTCGGAGATCCCCATCGCCGGCATCACGAACGGCGTCCACGCGGCCACGTGGACGGAGCCCGGCATCGCGTCTCTCGCCCTGCCGACGGCCGAGACGCCCGACCGCGAGGGCCTGTGGAAAAGGCACGAGGCGCTCCGCGCGGGTCTCGTGGCCGCCGCGCGCGAGCGCACGGCGCTCGCGCGGAGGCGCCGCGGCGCTCCCGACTCGGAGATCGCGGCCTCCTACGGTCTCCTCGATCCGAAGGCGCTCACGATCTCGTTCGCGCGGCGCTTCGCGACCTACAAGCGCGCGACGCTGATCTTCCACGACCTCGAGCGCCTCGCGAAGATCCTGGGGAACGCCGAGCGTCCCGTCCAGCTGCTCTTCGCCGGAAAGGCCCATCCCAAGGACGTCCCCGGCAAGGAGTTCCTCAAGCGCGTGGGTCACTTCGCCCAGCGGCCCGAGCTGCTGGGGCGCGTGGTGCTCCTCGAGGACTACGACATGGCGCTCGCGCGGCAGCTCGTGTCGGGGTCCGACGTGTGGCTGAACAACCCGCGACGCCCGCACGAGGCGTCGGGCACCTCGGGGATGAAGGCCGCCATGAACGGCATCCTCAATCTTTCGGTGCTCGACGGCTGGTGGGACGAGGCCCCGCAGGACGAAATGGGCTTCAGCATCGGCGACGACGCGGAAGGGCACGGCGACGAGGAGATCGCGGGCCAGCTCTACGAGCGGCTCGAGAACGACGTGGTGCCTCTCTTCTACGATCGGGCGACGAGGGAAGCGACGCCCGAGGCCTGGGTGACCCGGATGATCTCGGCGGCGAAGCACGCGACGAACCTCTTCTCCGCGGGCCGCATGGTGACCGACTACGTGAGGACGTTCTATCTGCCCGCGGCCGAAAGGCGCCGCGCCCTCGCGGCGGACGGCGCGCTTCGCGCGAAGGACCTCGCGGCCTGGAAGCAGTCCATCGCGGAACGCTGGAGCGAGCTGGGCTTCGTGGCGGTGAACATCTCGGTCCCGTCGCCCGGGCGGCTCGCGCCGGGCGAGGCCTTCGACGTGGAGGCGCACGTCCGGCTCGGCACGATCGAGCCCGACGAGCTGGCCGTGGACTGGTTCGAGGGCCGTCTCGATCCCGAGGGCGTGGTGCCCACCGGCTACTCCACTCCGTTCACGTTCATCGAGCGGAACGACGGGCATGCGGTGTATCGCGCGCGCGTGGTGAGGCCCGCCGAGGACCGCGGCTATTCCGTGCGCATCCGTCCCACGCATCGCGACCTCGCGTTCCCGAACGAAACGGGGCTCGTGGTGTGGGCGGGATGAGCGGGACGCCTCCGGCGCGAGCGTGATGGGCAAGACGCTCCTCGTCGTGGACGACGACGACGACATCCTCCTCATCGTCGACACGCTCCTTCGGAGCGCGGGCTACGACGTGCTCCTCGCGAGGAACGGGCGCGAGGGGATCGCCATGGCGATCTCGAGGCAGCCGTCGCTGATCCTCCTCGACGTGATGATGCCGGAGCTCTCGGGCTGGGAGGTCTGCGCGACGCTCAAGAACCTCGAGGAGACCTCTCACATCCCGGTCGTCATGCTCACGGTGAAGGCCGAGATCCGCGACCTCGTCACGGGCATGCAGGTGGGCGCCGACGACTACGTCGGAAAGCCCTTCTCGAAGAAGAAGCTCGTCGACACGGTGGAGCGCGTGCTCGCGGGCGCTCCGGGCGGGAAGTACCACGACTTCATGCCCCGCGAGATGTCCGATCCGCGCGCGAAGAACCTGCTCTTCGACGGCGTCACGGGCCTGCCCACCATCCCCGTGATCGTGGACGCGCTCCGCGAGAAGCTCCTCGTGGACCGCGAGGTGGGCGTCCTCTTCGTGGACATCGAGAAGTACTCGCACATCGAGGACTTCTACGGCTGGGAGGTCTTCGACGAGGTGATCGGCGAGGCCGGACGCGGGCTCAAGCGCCTCCTCGGCACGCTCTTCGCCACGGAGGACCTCCTCGCGATCAACCGGCCGTCGGGCTCGGAGTTCTACGTCTTCCTCGCGGTTCCGAGCGCGCTCTCGGGAGAGGCGATCCTCGAGCGGCTCCAGAAGAAGGCCCGGCAGCTCGAGGAGACGCTCCGCGACCAGCTCAACGAGACGTTCCGCCACCGCATCCACCGGAAGATCGGCCTCTACGTCGGCTACGCCCGCATCCGCCACTCGCCGCAGGTGCGCCTCGAGCGGCTCGTCTACCGCGGCCTGCGCGACGCGATCCTCATGGCCTCCTCGAAGGAAGGGGAGCGCGCGGCGATCCTGCGCGAGCAGTTCCGCGACATTGTCAAGAACGAGCGCGTCGAGACGCTGTTCCAGCCCATCATCGACCTCGCGACGGGGAAGATCTTCGCGCACGAGGCGCTCACGCGCGGGCCCAAGGACTCGCCGTTCGAGAGCCCCGAGGTGCTGTTCGACTACGCCTCCAAGACCGACCAGGTGTGGAACCTCGAGAAGATCTGCATGGGCAGCGCGGCCCGGCGCTTCGCGGGCCGCGAGGGGAACCTCTTCGTGAACGTCGAGACCGAGCTCGTGCACGAGATCAAGTCGCGGGGGAGCGCGGTGTTCGAGACGCTCCTCGCCCGCGGCGGCAACGTCGTGCTCGAGATGACCGAGCGCGCCGCGATCAAGGACTTCGATCTCTTTCGCGAGGGCATCGCGATGCTGCAGGGCCTCGGCTTCAAGATCGCGATCGACGATGCCGGCTCCGGCTACGCGTCGCTCCAGGCCATCGCCGAGCTGCGGCCCAACTTCCTCAAGATCTCGAACTACCTCGTCACGGGCCTCGCGAAGGACCCCATCAAGCGCGACGTCGTGGAGATGCTCGTGCGGCTCGGGATGCGCATCGACGCGCCCACGGTGGCCGAAGGCATCGAGACCGAGAGCGAGGCCGAGGAGGTCAGGCGCCTCGGTGTGGCCTACGGTCAGGGCTACCTGTTCGGCAGACCGGAAGCCTTGCCTTCGATTGTCTGAGGCCTGGCGGGCCAGGTCGCGAGCGCGACTCCGGCGAGGATGAGCGCACCCGCGACGAAGAGCTTCGGGCCGGGCCTCTCGCCGAGGAACAGGAACGCCCAGGTCGTCGCGAGGACGGGCTGCACGTACATGAAGATCGCCGTCGTCGACGAGCCCACGCGCGCGAGCGCCCAGGCGTTGAGCCCGTACGAGAGGAGCGTCGAGAACACGAGGACGCCGAGGATCCCGAACACGGCCTTTCCGCTCAGCTCCGCGGGCCGCACCTCCAGGAGGTCGGGAAGGCCCAGGAGGACGATCGGAAGGCACGCCCAGCGGAAGAGGCTCGCTGTGACGGCCAGCGCGTTCCGGCGCGCGAGGATCCCGCGCGAGGTGACGAGGAAAACCGCGTAGCAGATCCCGTTCGCCACGATGAGGCCGTCTCCGACGAACCCGCGGCTGCCGAGCGCCACGGAGGACCCCACGAGGAACGCGATTCCGGCGATGGAGATGGGGATGCCGAGGAGCTTGCGGGGTGACGGCCTCTCGCCGAAGAGGAGCCAGGCCGCGAGCACGGCGAAGACCGCGACCCCGGCGGTGAGGAGCGTGGCGTTCGCGGCGGTCGTCCGAGCGAGACCGCTGATGAAGAGCACCTGGTTCGCCACGATGCCGATGGCCGCGAGGCCCGCGAGCGCCTTGCGGTCCCCTGCGTCGAAGGGCTTCTCTTCGGGCAGAAAGACCTTCACCGCGAGCGTGAGGAAGACCGCGCCCGTGACGGCGCGGAGCGCGGCGAGCGCCATGGGAGCGATCTCGGCGAGCGCGAGCTTGCCGCAAACGGGGAACGTGGAGAACAGCACCTGCACCGTGAAGAGCGCGAGGAGCGCGCGCCGCCGCTCGTTCTCGGGGATCGGCGCGAGGGCGGAGCTCACGCGCTCAGGAGGGGAGCGGGAAGTCCGTGATCGTGGCGGGGCGACCGCCCACGAGAACCTCGGTGCCCGTCTCCTCGTGCTCGCGTTTCACGTAGCCCAGGGCGATCTCCGAGCCGTTGACGCGAGCGGCGCTCGTGACCTTGCCGATCTTCTCGCCCGCGAGGCTCACCTCGTCCCCGGCCCGGGCCGGCTCGTCCCCCTGCGTCACCAGGAGGCGCACGAGGTGCCGGTTCACGTGCCCGTAGGTGCGGATCCGCGCGACCGTCTCCTGGCCGATGTAGCAGCCCTTGTTGTACGAGATGGCGTCCCTCTCGAACCAGGCCTCGTTCGGCAGCACGTTCTCGTCGAGGTCGGCGCCCCAGCGGGGGATGCCGGCCTCGATGCGGAGGTCTTCGAGCGTCTCGAGCGGGGCCTCCCGCGCACCGGCCGCGAGGAGGGCGCTCTTCAGCGCGGGCAGCGCCTCGCGGGCCGCGCGGACGTCGACGCCGAAGCGGGCGGTGCGGGCTTCCCTCACGAGGAGGACGTCGTGTCCGGACAGCGTCGCCGCGACGCTGGCGTGAGCGCTCGTGGGGAGCGGGCTCACGCCGAGAGAGAGGAAGGGGGCGTCGCCCGTCAGATGGAGGACGCCTCGGGTCGCCGTGAGGTCCTCGAGGACGACCTCCTGGAAGAACAGAAAGCCGCGGAGCAGGGGCTCGAGGGTGGGGGCCAGGGAGGGTTCGGCGTCCACGAGGAGCGCGTCCTCGCGCGCGAGCACCACGAGGTCGGCGCGCATCTTCCCTTTGGGGGAGAGGAGCGCGGCGTGGAGTCCGGCTCCGGGCGAGAGCCGCGCGACGTCGTTGGTGAGGAGGCCGTGCAGGAACGCCGCGCGGTCCTTGCCGGACACCCGGAGCTCGGCGCGTCCCGTGAGGTCGAAGAGGAGAGGCTCGCGTGTCATGGGGCAGCGAGTCTCGCATGCGTACAATCCGAGGCCTTGACGACTCCCAAAGAACCCAAATCCAAGGCGCCTTCCGACCCCGCACCCGAAAAAGCCCCGAGGACCCCGAAGACCGAGAAGAGCGAGAAGACCGCAAAGGTCGAAGGCTCCGAGACGGGCGAGAAGGCCGTCCGCCGGCGCCGCCGTGGAGGGCGCGGACGCGGAACGAAGACCGAAAAGACCGCCAAGGCCGAAGCGGATGCCCTCGAGGCCGCCCGTCTCCCGGGCGAGGCCGCCCGTCTCCCGGGCGAGGCCGCCGAGACGGCCGAGAGCGCCGCCGCCGCAAGCGCCCTGAGCGCCAGCGGGCCCGCCACGGCCGAACCTCCCGCACCCCCGGCCGGCGTCTCGTCCTCGGGCGCGTCACCGATGCCGGAGGCCTTCGGCTTCTTCGATACCGAGGCACGCAATCCCGCCGTCGCCGAAATGCCCGGCGCGAGTCCGGTCACCGTCCCCGTGCCCGCGGCCCTCCCGCTCGCCGAGCCCATCACGCCCTTCGATCCTCTTCCCCTCGCCGAGCCTCTGCCCCCGCAGATCGTGATGCCGGCCCCGGTTCCGGCCGAGCCGCACCGCCCGCACGCCCGTCCGGCGCCGCAGCCTCAGCCCCAGAAGCCCCAGCACGCGCCGAGGCCCGCGCACACGCAGCAGCCCGCGCCGCGCCCGGCTCCCGTTCAGACGCCCCCGCCGCCGCGGCCCGCGCCGCCCCCGCAGCGCATGGAACGCTCCTTCGAGGCCGCGTACTACGAGAGCGTCGCCCCGTCGCCGCCTCCCGCGAGCCTGAACCAGGAAGAGCAGCGCCTCGCGCTCTTCATCGACCTCGACAACGTCGTGATCGGCCTGCGCGACACGGGGCACGCGAAGTTCGACGTGAAGCTCCTCCTCTCGAGGCTCCTCGAGAAGGGCAAGATCGTCATCAAGCGCGTCTATTCCGACTGGAGCCGCTACGCCGAGTACAAGCGGGCGTTCCACGAGGCCGCGTTCGAGCTCATCGAGATCCCGCAGCACCGCATCTCGGGCAAGAACTCGGCCGACATCCGCATGGTCGTCGACGCGATGGACATCTCCTCGGCGAAGGAGCACATCAACACGTTCGTGATCGGCTCGGGTGACTCCGACTTCTCGCCTCTCGTGTCGAAGCTCAAGGAGAACAACAAGAAGGTCCTCGGCTTCGGCGTGAAGGGCTCGACGAGCGAGCTCCTCATCGACAACTGCGACGAGTTCCTCTACTACGAGGACCTCGTGCGCGAGCGGTCGAAGGTGCCGGTCGTGAGCGGCCTGCCCGAGAAGACGGCCGAGGTCTTCACGCTTCTCGTGGACTCGATCCTCGCGCTCAAGAGGGAGGACAAAGGCGTCCTCTGGGGCTCGATGGTCAAGCAGACGATGCAGCGCAAGAACCCGAGCTTCAACGAGAGCTACTACGGGTTCCGCACGTTCTCCGAGCTCCTCGAGGCGGCCGAGAAACAGCGCCTCCTCGTGCTCAAGCGGGACGCGAAGAGCGGCACGTACATCGTCTCCGGCTTCGGCGCGTGATCGCGCTCTAGAGTGATCCTCCGAATCGGAGCGAAATGCTCCGATTCGGAGATGCAATCCGGCGAGCGGGCCGGGAGAACGGCGGCACGTCTCTTGAAATGGTGAGGTCCGGTCGCGGCGGTCCCGCGATCCGGAGGCACCCATGGAAGACACCCGCAGCCTGAACCCCACCGTCCGCCGCGCCCGGCGCGCGCTCGAGCCCCTCGATCTCCTCGTGAGGGTCCTCCTCGCGCTCGTCGTCACGCTGCTGCCGATCCTCCTCGCCGCGCTCGCGCAGTCGGCGAACGCCGCAGGGGACCTTCCCTCCGGCCGGCTCGTGACGCTGCGCGCGATCGTGCTCACCGACGATCCCGCCGGAAGACCGGAGCGCGGCTCGCGGATCCTGCCCTCCAGCCCCGCCGCGCTCGTCGATACGCGCGACGGAAAGCTCTACGTCGAGGTGAACACCGGTGACCGCGTCGCCAGGGGCTGGGCGCCGGCCGACGCGTTCTTCGCGCTCGACGACCCGGGTGTCTCTCTCGAGGATCTCCTCGAGCGGGCGCGCTTCCAGGCGCAGCAGGGGGACCGACCCGTGCTGGTGATCGGGCTTCTCACCGAGGCGATCCGGCGGGATCCCGCCCGGCCCGAGGTCTGGAGGGATCTGGCGCGTGCCGCGGAGGCGCTGGCAGCCCGCTCGAAGCCCCTGGACGGAGATCGGGCACCCGCGTCCGTGGTCCTCGCCTCCGCCTGGGGCGTCAAGCTCTCGCTCTCGGGCGGCGTCTACCGCTACGACGGAGAGGCCTACCGGCGCATCGTGGCGCTCGCTCCCGAGGGTCCTCTCGCGGAGGAGGCCCGCGTCGCTCTTCTCTCGAGCGGTCCGAAGCTGGACCTCGATGCGCCGGCGGACCTCGGAGCCGCACGGAAGCGCGTCGACGACATCAGCGAGTACCTGTCGACGTTCCCGTCCTCGCCCCGTCGCGTGACGCTCCTGCTGCAGCGGGCCCGTCTCGTCTCGTCGCTCGCCGACGCCGCGCTCGCCGCGGGCGACACGTCCCGGGCGCTCGCGCTGCGAGACGCCGCCATCGAGTCGGCGTCGGAGGTCTCGGCGACCGCGCCCGACGCGGGCCGCCGCCGGGCAGCGGACCGTCTCGTCACCCGGCTCACGAAGAGCTTCCCGAGGGACCTCCTCGCGATGCAGCCCGTGAACGGCCCGTCGGGCCTCGTCGCGCGGTTCGTGCCGGAGGGAAGCGCCACGTTCCTCGTGGTGTGGCGCGCGGGGAAGGACGCCATCAAGCCGTACGCCGTCTCGAACCCCGACCCGTCCTCGCTCGCGTTCGACCCCTCGGGCCGGCGGCTCGTGTGGGACGAGGCTCCGCGCCGCGGTGAGCGCCGCACGCGCGTCCTCGATCTCGTGGGGGCGAAGGTCCTTTCGCCCGCGGCCGCGACGGAGCCCGAGGTCCTCGGGATCGGCGTCCTCGCCGACCGCTACACGACCTCGCTCGGCTTCTCGCCGTCCGGCGACGTGCTCCTCGTGGTGAGCGAGGGCTTCACCGAAGACGGCACGCGCGTGCCGCGCCGTCACTACCTCTGCGACGTGGAAGGCCGGCGTCCTCCCGTGCTGGTCGAACGTCCGTTCGCGGGCGCCGGTGTCGTGGACTGGGTTCGCCTCACCGAGATGGCGTCGGGCCAGCGCGGCTGAGGGTCAGCGGCAGACGACCGATAATGACCCGATGCCGACCGCCAGAGACGAGAGCCGGAAGCGCGCCGCGACGCGCCTCAAGCACGACCTCGGGAAATATGTGAGGTTCTCGGCGCCCGAGACGCGCGAGACGGAGGCCGGGGCGCTCCGAGAGCGCCTCGGCCGGGATCTCCGGGAGACCCGCAAGACCGCCGAAGCGACCCTCGACGCGCCGGCGGTCTTCGCCGTCTGGCTCGAAGAGGACGGCGCGCTCTTCACCTCCGCGGAGCTCGATGCGATCACGCGTCCGCTTGCGAGGGTCGAAGAGCTCCTGCCCCGCCTCGAAGCCCTCGAGCTTGCCGGCCTCGTCGCTCTCGACGACGCCGCGGCCGAGGTCGCGACGGCGTGCTTCGCGTTCCACCGGCTCGTCTCCGCGGACGTCGCCGCGTGAAAGCCCGCCGGCCGGCCCGCATCCTGGTGCTCGACGACCAGCCCAAGACCGCCGATCTCCTCGCGCGCCTGCTGCCCGACGTGGTGCTCCTCGACGTCGACGGCCGCAGGCACGCCACGTCGTGGCGGGAGGCCGAGGCGTTCTTCGCCGCGAAGGCCCGGGTGCCCGACGTCGTCGTGCTGGACCTCCGCTTCGAGATCCCCGACGAGGATCTCCTGCCCGACAAACGGCCGCTCGGCGACTCGGCCGACGCGAAGCGCGAGAGGCGCGACCGGAGAGACCGCCAGGGTCTCTTCCTGCTCGAAAGGATGCGGCGTCTCGCGCCGGACCTCCCCGTCCTCCTCACCACGGCGCACGAGGACATCCCGTTCGAGGACGAAGCCCGCCGGCTCAACGCGGACGCGTTCACCTACACCGCCGACGAGGGCGCGGCCACCGGCGAGGGCCTCGCGCGGCTCGTGCGGCGCGTGCTCCGCGAACGCGAGGCCCCGCTCACGACCGGCCGCTTCTTCTGGGGCCGGAGCGCCGCGATGCGCGATCTGCGTCGCCGGGTCGCGGCCCTCGCGCCCACGGCCCTGCCGCTCCTCGTCAGCGGTCCCACCGGCACCGGCAAGAACTTTCTCGTGAAGGAGGTTCTGCATCCGCTCTCGGGGCGCAAGGGTCCGTTCGTGGGGTTCGACTGCGCGACCGTGCCCGAGAGCCTCCTTCAGGCCGCGCTCTTCGGCTCCGTACGCGGGGCGTACACGGGAGCGGTGAGCGACAGGGCCGGTGTCTTCGAGGCTGCGGGCGGAGGCACACTCTTCATCGACGAGATCGAGAACCTCTCCCTGGACGCGCAGAAGAGCCTCCTCACCGCGCTGAACGACGGCGTGGTGCGCAGGCTCGGCGCGTCGCAGGAGGTGCCGCACACGGCGCGGGTCGTCACCGCGGCCAACGTCGACCTCCGCGAGAAGGTCGCGCAGGGGAGCTTCCGGGCCGATCTCCTCATGCGCCTCAACCCCGCGATCGCGCTGCGCATGCCCTCCCTCTCGGAGCGCACGGAGGATCTGCCCGAGCTCTCGAGCGACATCGCCGGCCGCTTCTTTCGCGATGCCGCGCACCGCGCGCGCATCGCGTCGCACGTGCGCGCGGCCGGGGGCGCCGAGCTTCTCGCGGAGGACGAGCTGCGGCTCGTCACGGGCGACGAGGAGCCGCAGGCGCTGAAGGACGCTCGAGGGCTCTTCGTCTTGCCGCGCAAGGGCTGGCTCGCCATGACGCGGCACGCCTGGCCCGGCAACATCCGGCAGTTCGAGATGGTGCTCGTCGATCTCCTCTCGGCCGCGGTCTACGCCGGCGACGGCGCGCAGCTCGACAAGGAGGGGCGGGCGGTCTTCGCGCTCGAGCCCCGGCTCCTCTTCGACCTCCTCGCGGGAGCGGACGCCGGCAAGGCGCGCGCGGAGGAGCGGCTGTCGCTCCCCAAGCCCACGGCGTCGACCGTCGAGGACCTGCGGCGCGAGATCGAGGTGTCTCTGTACCGCCAGGCGTTTCACGCGGCGGAGGGTGATTTCTCGCGCATGTCCGAGATCCTCCTGGGCACGGCCAAGGAAGAGCGCGCGGTGCGGCTGCGCTTCAACAAGCTCGGCCTCTCGGCGCGCGAGGAACGCTGAGCGCGCGGGGCCGTTCCGTGCGGGCCGCCCCGATTCCGCTTCTCGCGGCGTTCCTGGCTCTCGCGACACGCGCCGCCGAGCCGCCCGACCCGTGCCGGGAGGATCCCGCGAGGCTGGTGCTCGAGGCCGACGCGCTCGCCACCTCGAAGAGGCCCGAAGGCCTCGATGCCGCTCGGGACCGCCTGCGGAGGGCGCGGCTCCTGGCCCCGTCGCTCGAGCTCACGCTGCGCGGGGCCGACCTCGCGCTCGTCGCCGGGGACGAGCTGGAAGCGGCGGAGCTTTACGCGGAGGCCGCGCGCGACGGGGGAGACCTCCTGGGCGTGACCGAGCGGATGCTGCTCGCGAGGGCCGCGGAGGCCCGCGGTGACCGGCGCGGCGCGATGCTGCAGTACGGGCACGTGCTCACCCGGCTGCAGCTCGAGGGCACGCCGGCACCGGCCTTTCTCGGCGAGCGCATCCGGCTCCTCGACGTGGAGGACGAAGCCCGGCGCCTCCGGGTGCCCGCGTTTCCGCCGCCGTCGGCGCTCTCGCAGAAGACGTTCGCCGAGGCGAAGGCCGCGGCCGCGGCGGGGCGTGTGGACGCGGCGCGCGAGAGCTACCGGCTCGCGCTACGGCTCTCGCCCGGATACGTGGAGGCCGCGCTCGCCCTGGGCGCGCTCGAGGCGCGGGCGGCTCACGTGCCGGAGGCCATCGCCGCCTCTCGCACGGCGCTCGCCGCAGATCCCGATCGCTTCGAGGCCGTCCTCTCCCTGGCCAACCTCCTCTGGACCGAGCCCGACCGCGCGGCCAAGGAGGAGTCCCTCGCGCTGCTCGACCGGGCGCGTTCGCTGCGCCCCGACGTCGCGCGACTCCTCCGCGATTCTGCCGAGCGCTGGGCCGTGTGGGGCGACGCCGCCCGCGCCCTCGAGCGGCTCGACGCGTATCGCGCGAGCCCCACGGGCGCGAGCCCCGCGGAGCGGGCGGCGACCGACGGCCTGAGAGCCCGGCTCGCGATGAGCCTCGCGATGACGGGCCCCGATCCCCTCGCGACGCCGTCGCTGCCCGAGCTCACGTCGAGCGCGCTCGAGCCCTACCGGCTCGCGCAGGCCTATCTCCGGCGCGGCGAGGACGACCGCGCCGTCGCCCTCCTGCGCGACGCGGCGGCGCGCGATCCGCGTTTCGCGCCCGCGACCGAGCTGCTCGGCGCCGTGCTGGAGAGGCTCGGCGACGGTGCGGGAGCCGAAGCCGCGTACCGGCGCGCGATCGCGGCGGATCCCGCGCGGGCCACGGCGCGCGAGCGACTGGCCGCCCTGGTTTCGCGGGATCCCGCCCGCCGGGACGAGGCGCGGTTGGCCTGGGAGGAGGCCGAGCGCGCCGGCTCGCGGGAGGCGCTCTACCGGCTGGGCCGCGACGCCGAAGAGCGCGGCGAGCGCCTCGCGGCCGACCGCCTCTACACCCGGGCTCTCGAGGAAGCGCCCGACGGCCCGCACGCCGAGGAGCTCCGCGCGAAGCTCGCGGAGCGGGCCCGGCGCGACGTGAGGACCCTGCGCCTCGCCGCGGGAGGGCTCGCGCTCGCCCTCGCGGCGATGAGCGCCATCGCCCTCCGCAGATTCGGCGGCACGACGCTCGAGCGCTGGCTCCTCGAGGACGAGAGCGCCGCGCGCGACGTGCGCCCGGTGATCGGCCGCCTCCGGCACGAGGCGTTCAAGCACGGAGGTCTCCTCCTCGCCGAGACGCTCGCGCGGCTCGAAAGCGGCGAGCCGGCGGCCCGGCGCGCGGCGGCGGGCCTGCTGAGCGAACGCCTTTCGGGGGATCTGGGGCTCGTGGCCGAAGCGCGACGGGCGCTCGGGGCCCTGAAGACCGAGGCGCGCCGCCGGGGCCGGCGCCTGAACCTCCGGGGCAAGGACCCGCTCCTCTCCCCGGTGCGCGCGGCTTTCGCGGCGCTCGAGGGCACCCTGCCCGACCTCAGGCGGATCGCGGGCGGCGGCGCGCTCTCGGCGCGTGCGGGGCGAAGGCTCGCGACGACGCTCGAGGCCGCGCGGGAAGCGCTTTCGGCCCGAGCCGGCACCGAGCTGGGACGGCTGCTCGACCGCGCCGCTTCGTTTCCGCT